>NZ_JBGSXF010000082.1:0-9309 GCF_041751555.1 Persicitalea sp.
TTTGCCCAGCCCTTCCAAAGCAAAGTACTCGCACTGCACCGGAATGATGACCGAATCGGCAGCCGTCAGGCAGTTGATTGTAATCAATCCTAGAGAAGGCGAACAATCAATTATCAGAAAGTCGTAATCGTCGCGAATGCCTTCCAGAGCATCCTTCATCCGGTCTTCCCGGTTTTTAATGTTTATCATCTCGATTTCTGCGCCTACCAGGTCAATGTGAGAAGGCAGCAAATCGAGGTTCGGGAAGTCGGTCTGGATCAGGATGTCGCGGGTGCGTATTCCCTCGACCATACACTCGTAAATACTGTACTCTATTTCCTTGGGATTAAAGCCTAAGCCCGAGGTGGAGTTGGCCTGCGGGTCGGCGTCTACGATCAATGTTCTAAATTCAAGGGCCGCCAAACTGGCTGCCAGATTTATGGCCGTGGTGGTTTTGCCGACGCCCCCTTTCTGATTGGCAATTGCAATTACTTTACCCATTGTCTGTATTAGTTACCTGCCCCCAAATTTCCGCTATTCCCTACTAATAGCCAAGAAATGTTCCACGGAGTTTTCAGCCCATAATGTTAGGTCTTGTCTGATAAGGGCTTAACTGAGGATATTTTTTGGTATGAAATATTTATTCAATAAATCTCTTGAAATGTTTCACGCCCACACTTTGGTGCCTTCCGTGCAGTTTTTGCACATCTCGATTTCGGAGCGAGATCGTATGAGTGTCTGGCGAAATTCATGGTAGGATTCGCCCCGCCAAAGTTCGCGAAAGGTCTGGAGTTTCATGTCGCCCAGGCGGTGATGGGCGTCCTTATCGAAGCAGCACGGAACTACCAACCCATCCCAAGTAATAACGCAGGAATGCCACATCTTCCAGCAGTGATCCACAAGTTCGTTTTTGATAGAATAGCGGTCACCCGTTTTTTCGTAACGAGAGTACTTATCGATGGTCGGCATAAGATCAGAACCATGTTCGTAATCATAAATTTGCGCCGTTTTTAAACCTACCTCGTCCACGCCCATTTCCTTGGCCAGTTTCTGCACTTCGGCAATCTGGTGCTCGTTGGGCTTTACCACCAAAAACTGAAAAATCACGTGCGGCGTACTCGACTTGAGTTCCTTCTTCCACTTGATAATATTCCGCGTACCTTCCAGCACTTTTTCCAATTTACCGCCAACGCGGTACTGCTGGTACGTCTCTTGCGAAGTACCATCGATGGAGATAATCAGGCGATCCAGACCGGATTCAACGGTCTGACGGGCTTTCTCATCATTCAGGAAGTGGGCGTTGGTGGAAGTGGCGGTGTAGATTCCCTTGTCGTGGGCATACTTTACCAGTTCAATGAATGAGGGATGCAAATAGGGTTCCCCCTGGAAGTAGAAAATTAGATAGAGTAGCGTGTCAGCTAGTTCGTCGATGGTTTTTTTGTAGAGTGCGTCTTCCATCATGCCCGTCGGTCGCGTAAAGGACCGCAGTCCGCTGGGGCATTCGGGACAGCGGAGGTTACAGGAGGTAGTCGGCTCGAAGCTGATGGCGATAGGCATACCGTGATGGGTAGCTTTACCAGTAGCTTTGGAATAAAAATAGCTGCCCAGGACCTTAATAGCATTCCAGGCTTTCTTAGGCGTCACTTTGGCGAGAAGATTGAGACCGTCATTATAGTTCTTGTTCATGCTGCTATCATGTGGGCGCTAACCGCTCCGGCGACCCGGCGTGGAGTGCGCAGATTGTACCGCCACCCGAATTTTCGTGGAAACCACAGAGTTGATTTTGCGCAAAGGTCGCGAAAGTGTGGCTGCGATGTTTGAACAAACGAAAGAAGTTTTGAATTCTATGGGAAGGCAATTATCTGAACAGCTCGAATTGATATGAAATATCCGGTTGTAATCATTGGTGGAGGATTGGCTGGATTGGTGAGCAGTATCGAGCTGGCACGAGCCGGGATCAAGGTTTTGCTCATTGAAAGAAAGGCTTACCCGTTTCACAAAGTTTGCGGAGAATACATTTCTAACGAGGTGCGGCCCTATCTTGAACACCTGGGCTTGAATCTCGACGGACTGGGAAGCGCAAAAATAATCCGTTTCCGTTTCACTTCGCCCAAAGGTTCCGCCCTGGAAACGCCATTGGACATGGGTGGTTTTGGCATAAGCCGCTACACGTTAGATCAAGCGCTTTACGAATTGGCGAGAAAAGCGGGCGTGGATTTTCAGTTGAATACATCCGTGCAGAATGTCGTTTGGCAGAATGGCCATTTCGGAATCGAAACGTCTAACCTTGAGCAGGTCGAAGCAGAAATTGTGATTGGTGCCTATGGCAAACGCACTCGCCTGGATAAGCAGTTTGACCGCGACTTCATGAAAATGGAATCGCCTTATGTCGGAGTTAAGTACCACATCAAGGGAAATTTTGCCAAAGACCTAATTTCTCTGCACAATTTCAAGAACGGCTACTGCGGTATGTCAGCCATTGAAAACGAAAAGTTCTGCCTCTGCTATCTCACTGAGAGATCGAACCTGAGAGAAGCTGGCAGTATTCAAGAAATGGAAAGCAATGTTTTGAGCCGGAACCCGCATTTGCAAGAAATTTTCAGTAATGCCGAATTTCTCTATGACAAGCCGGAGGTGATCAACGAGATCTCCTTTGCCCCCAAGGATGCCGTAGAAAACCACATTCTTATGGCAGGCGACAGCGCCGGACTGATCACGCCGCTCTGCGGCAATGGCATGGCGATGGCGATTCGAGCAGGAAACATGGTAGCGCGGGAAGTAGGGGAATATTATTCAGGTCATCATTCCCGAGAAGTTCTTGAACAATCCTACGCAAAAGCCTGGCAGAATGAATTTGCGCTACGGCTGAAAGTGGGGCGCAATGTGCAGCGGTTCTTTGGTCGAGAGGTACTTTCAGAAATGGCTTTAGGCTTTTTCAAAATGACGCCGCCACTATTGAGTATGGTGATTAAGGCGACGCACGGGAAGAAAATGGAGGCTTGATAGCCCCTCACCCCAATCGATAGTCGAGCGCGGTAGTTGTACGTTTAAATAAAGCAAATCGTGACGGAAGCGAGAATAACACTTAGATCGGAATCTGCGTAGTACTCTTGACCTCCGACATCACAAAGAAACTACTGATATGCAACACGCTTTTCAACACCGATAGATTTTGCTGGTAGAACGTATTGTAGGCTTCTACATCGTCGGCAACTACTTTTAGTAAGTAATCAAAAGTACCCGACACGACGCTGCATTCCATTACTTCGGGTAATTGCGACACGGCAGCGTTAAATTCCTCGAAGCTTTCCTTCCGCTGTTTGTCCAGTGTCACGTTGCAGTACACGACCAGCGATTTGCCAAGCTTCTTGCGGTTTAGCAACGCTACGTACCTTTCGATGTAGCCCGCCCGTTCCAGCTTACGAATCCTGTCATGCACGGGGGTAACCGAAAGGTTCACCGCCGCCGCGATTTCCTTCGTTGTCTGCTGTGAATTAACCTGCAACTTTTTCAAAATGTGCAGATCAGTCGGGTCAATCGCCATCGGCAGAATATTTTTTTGAATTTAGAATTTAGTAGGCAAAATAGACGAATAAATTTCTGATGATAAAGCATCTATCAGTTTTGTTTTCTGGAAACTCAAATACCAAAAGATTAAATTACTGAGAAAGGTACTTTTGTTCAGCAATTAAAGGCCTCATAATTCATATCTTCAATCTCACTGTCTCAAAAAATGATCATCGGCGTACCTAGTGAAATTAAAAACAACGAAAACCGCGTAGCCGTCACCCCGGCGGGCGTCACCGAATTTCGTCGGCACGGACATACCTTATATATTCAGAAGGACGCCGGCAAAGGCAGTGGATTTTCTAATGAAGAGTACTTGGAGGCAGGAGCGGAATTACTGGACACGATCGAAGAGATATATTCTGTCGCCGAGATGATTGTCAAAGTCAAAGAGCCGATTGCGCAGGAATACCCCCTAATCAAGGAAAACCAGCTTCTTTTCACCTACTTCCACTTCGCCTCTTCCAAAGAACTCACCCACGCCATGATAGAGCGGAAGGCGGTTTGCCTGGCTTATGAGACCGTGGAACGCGCTGACCGTAGTCTTCCGCTACTGATACCAATGAGCGAAGTAGCCGGACGGATGGCCATTCAGGAAGGGGCAAAGTACCTTGAGAAGCCGATGGGCGGACGCGGCATACTGCTGGGAGGAGTAGCCGGGGTAAAACCGGCCGACGTACTGGTACTTGGTGGTGGCATAGTGGGTACTGAAGCTGCAAAAATGGCTGCCGGACTCGGAGCGCACGTCACCATCATGGATGTCAGTCTGCCACGCCTGCGCTACCTGGAAGACATCATGCCTGCCAACGTGGACACCGTCATGTCGAATGAGTACAACATCCGCCGCCATATCCAGCATTCCGACATCATTATCGGCGGCGTATTGATCCCTGGGGCCAAGGCCCCTTCTTTGATTACCAAGGCAATGTTAACTATGATGCGCCCTGGCACAGTGATGGTCGATGTAGCAATCGATCAGGGTGGTTGCTTCGAGACGTCTCACGCTACTACCCACCAGGATCCAACTTATGTAGTTGATGAAGTTGTCCATTATTGCGTGGCCAATATGCCGGGTGCCGTTCCTTATACTTCTACCCTCGCTCTAACCAATTCTACCCTTCCTTACGCGCTGCAATTGGCGAATTTGGGTTGGCAGTTGGCTTGTACGAAAAGTGAAGAATTGAGGAAAGGTTTGAACATCGTCAATGGAAAGATAGTCTATAGGGGGGTGTCCGATGCCTTCGATTTGCCTTACGTCGATGCCCATGAAGTATTGGATTCGTACAGTTCAGCGGATTAATAAATTTTGCAAAAAACATAGCCAGGCGGCTTCCAGAGTTGATTTGGAAGCCGCCTTTTTTCATGAGTTCTAAAAAAATTGCAATTATTTTCAATAAAAGAATTTTTTATTGAAAAAGAATCCTTACTTTTGCGTCATAATTGAACGAACATCCGTTCACTTCTCTGCTTCAGTCCGGGTCAGGCACCAGAATTTGCCGCCAACCGCCAAGTATAAGGTTGGTACTTCCGATAAAGTCTTGCAGAGCCACACGGATGTATTGTGTGGGCTTTGCGCAAAATCCCTTTTGTTAGTTAAGTAGTACGCTCTGAGCGTTTCGGCATGTCCGAACGTGCAGGTATTGTTCTATGGGTTGTTTTTTTCGAGTTTCGGAGAGGCAAGCGTTAGAATTATTTGTTCAGTCGTTTAGGTTTTGAGCTATTTGGACTTCCCTTTAAACAGCTAGCTGATAGATATTTGTGTCCCAGCTAAACACATCACCGCCTAAACAACTAAACCAACATCCCAATTTTTAGATAAAAAAGAAAACAACAAGTAATAATGGAATCAATAGAAAATGAAGAAGTTCTGGTTGTCGATGCGAACGTATCAGATGATCAGATTGTAACGGAAAAGAAACCAAAAGCTAAGAAGAAAGTAGCGGTGGTAGCTAAATCCGAAGAGGTAAAACCAGCTGAAACGGAGACTGTTGCAGAGAAAAAGAAGCCGAAGTCTAAGAAGGCAGTAGTAGCTGAGACTGAGCAAACGGAAACGCCCGTTGAGGAACAGATCGTGTCGGAAGTAAAGAAACCAAAGTCTAAGAAAGCTGTCCCAGCCGAGGTGGAGGTGGTAGATATGTCGGCGGCGGACGAAATCGTAGCTGCGGTGAAGCAACCCAAGGCTAAGAAAAAAGTGGTAGCAGAGGTTCAGGAAGAAGAAATCGAAGAGGCGCAGCCTGAAAACGAATTCGATGCTGAAGATGAGGCCGACGACGAAATGTTGGAAGAAGCCCCAAAGTCGGGTTTCGCTGCATTAGGATTATCTGAAGACATCATGCGGGCCGTGGAGGAAATGGGTTTTACAACTCCCTCCCCTATTCAGGCTGAGGCCATTCCGCCTGTGATGGAAGGTTATGACGTGATCGGACAGGCCCAGACGGGTACGGGCAAAACTGCCGCCTTTGGCATTCCTGCTTTGGAAATGATCGATGCCCGCAGCAACGCTGTCCAGGTACTGGTACTTTGCCCCACCCGTGAATTGGCGGTGCAGGTATCACAAGAGATCGGTCGTCTGGCTAAGTACAAACGTGGCGTCCGCATCGAGGCTATTTACGGTGGAGATTCCATCGAGCGTCAGATTCGCTCTTTGAAGAAGGGCGTGCAGATCGTGGTTGGTACACCGGGCCGCGTGATGGACCACATGCAACGCCGGACGCTGGATTTCAGCGAAGTGCGCATGATGGTGCTGGACGAGGCCGACGAAATGCTTGACATGGGCTTCCGCGAGGACATCGAGAGCATTTTGGTAGATATGCCTGAGGACAAGCAGACGATTCTGTTCTCGGCCACGATGTCGAAGCCAATCCTGAGCATTACGAAGCGCTTTCTGGATGATCCTGTTATGGTCAAGGTGGTTCGAAACGAGCTGACTAACGATAACATCGAGCAGCTTTGCTACGAAGTTAAACCACAGGGCAAACTGGAAGTTATGACGCGCCTGATCGATATGTACAACATCAATTCTCTGCTGGTATTCTGTAATACCAAGCGTAAGGTAGATGAAATTGTGGAGCAATTGCAAACCAGGGGCTACGCTGCCGAAGGCATACACGGCGACCTCCGTCAGCAGCAGCGTACCAACGTAATGAACAAGTTCAAAGCGGGCGTTAGTACGATCTTAGTTGGCACTGACGTTGCCGCTCGCGGTATCGACGTGACCGGATTGGACGCTGTAATCAACTACGACATACCGCTGGACGAGGAGTACTACGTTCACCGCATTGGCCGGACGGGCCGCGCTGGGCTTGCAGGAAAAGCATTCTCGCTGGTTGCCCGCGACGAGCGAAACCGAATTCGCCAAATTGAGAATTTCACAAAAGTGAAGATCGAAAAAGGTGTGATTCCTTCTTACGAGGACATCGTTGGTGTTCGCAAAGCGCGCTTCGTAGAAACTATGGCTGAGGCCATTCGTCAGAACGATGAGAAGAGCGAGAAGCTGTATGACGACGTGCTGGAGCAACTGCATCATAGCGGCTTCTCAACTGAACAAATCGTAGCCGCCATGACGCAGCAACTGTTGGGCGTCGAGAAAAACGAATATGCCGACGCCAACCTGGCTTGGGAAGAGCGACGCTCCGACCGTGATCGGGGTGACCGCGGTGACCGTAGTGGACGGGACCGTGATCGCGGCGACCGGGGTGGACGTTTCGGACGGGATCGCGGTGACCGCGGCTCTCGCTTCGAAAGCCGCGATAATGATCGTGGTGGCCGCTTTGGACGTGATCGAGGAGATCGCTCCGGCGGCCGGGACGACCGCGCCCCTCGCCGTGAGAAAGGCGCACCCGGCCCCGTGGAAGAAGGAATGTCAAGATTGTACTTCAACGTCGGTCATCAGGATCGCATCGCTCCCCGTGACTTCGTGGGTGCTATTGCTGGCGAGTCCGGCATCGCAGGCCGGGATATCGGCGCGATCGAAATCTACGACAACTACACTTATGTGGACGTCCCTGAGCGTGATTCACGCGTAGTGATTCGCGCTATGGATGGCAATACGATCAAAGGCAACCGTGTACAGGTAGACATAGCAAAGTAAGATGGCGATAGCCATCAAGTTTGCGCTTGAATTGAGAGAAGTACTTGATAGCAAATAACAGAAAGGGCGTCCGAATTTCGGACGCCCTTTCTGTTGAAAACTGAGTGGAGAAACTCCTCTGAATACGAAAGTCGTAGATCAGTAAAGCACAAGCCCTACTCGTAGAAATATCCAAAAATAATTCCCATTTCGTCTTCGCTAAGCAGGCCGAAACGGATAGTTTTGTTGGTCGTATTGTTGTAATAAATCTCCGAAGTGAGCCCTTCGCCCGCTTTAAGTTGGATAGGCATTGGGAAATTCTTGATTAGCGGGTGTTCCCAATCAGTACTTTCATAAACTACCTCACCATCGCGAGCCCCGCCTTTGATTTTTATCACAAACTTTTCGCCAAGTTCATGGGTGTGGGACGTAAGCATTAGCACTGTGGTGGGCTTCTTAAAGGTAAACGATTTGGTAGCTACCGTTTTCTGACCAGGCGGCAACACAAAATCTTGATTCCCCAGATTTAGCGCTTGTACTACATGTTTTACCTGGGATTTGGGCAAAGTGTAAAGATTCACGTGTACCTCCCCCGTTTCGGGCTTTGCGGATTTGTTAACATAGTGCGAATTCATGTCGAAAGACGTACCAGCGGGCAACAGGAGCGCAGTTCCTTCTGGCAAAGAGTAATCGTACACCTGAGTCTGGGTACCCGCCCAAAACACGTGATTGGACATCGAGAGTAACGTCAGGAAGTTGGTAGTACCATCAGGGTTTCGAATGTCGCGCATAGTATTCAGCGGCGGCATCACACCTTTATTATTGAAATCATACAAAATGAAATGGTGGCTGCCGGGCCGCATAAGTACTTGCACCCGGTTGACGTACTGCTCTTCCGTATTGCCCACAATCTGCCGGGAAAACATCTCTCGCTCGAAATTAGGGGCAACGGTGAACGGTCCTAGTTTCATTTGAAAGCCCTCTCCCACGGCGGGCGGCTTCAACCCATCAAAAATGGCAACGTAGCTGGGTGTCCTGTCATTAAGAAGCGTGGTATCTACCACATTTCCCTTTTCTGGCGAACCCGCTTCAATCCAACGACGCACAAACTCAATCTGGCCAACGCTTAGCGGCGTACCGCCTAATGGCATTGGCAGACCGTATTGTTTGCCACCGTGGTGGCTTGCGTCCCAATGCAGTTTGTGGTAAAGTAGACTTTCGTTGGAATTAAAGGGTTTTACACGCTTCATTCCTTCTGCCTTAGCCTCAGGCTGGCGCGAAAGAATGTTAATAAGGTTGGCGTAAGATTTCCCCTTAGCCAGTACTAAGCCGTGTTGCTTAAAATCATTGTCCTGTTCGGAGGAATGGCAACCCGCCGTGGCGCAAGTGGGCGTAAAAATGCGATCCTGAATCAGATCGTACGACGAGAGTTCAGTCGTTACCATCGCTTTCTCTGTCTCTTTACAACTTGGCAGAACCAGCAAACTACCTACCAGCAAAAGCGCTCCAAGCTTCCAGTACTTCATATCATAGGGTACTTTCGTGAATTTCAACAAGTTGATAACGTGAATTCGCATGTAAAATTAGTCATAGTCTTAACACGAAATCTTCTTTGGCTTGCTCTTTTCTAAAAAACGCCAAGCCGATCCAGAAAAAGTCAATCGTTACTGTCACTTCTGGATGGGCTTTGATTT
>NZ_JBGSXF010000083.1:0-1961 GCF_041751555.1 Persicitalea sp.
TTCGACTGCATTTTACAAAAAACGATGTCGAGGAGAAAAAGCCGGGCACGTCCAACCCCACCGCAGAGGTACCTGAATTGGAAAAAGACTATCCCAACGGCAATATGTTTGGGCATTTGCCCTCTTCCGGGTTTTTCATCCGCCACGCCAGGAACATCACCCTGGATAACGTCAATCTGGATTTTACCCCCCAAGAAAACCGCCCTGCCTTAGTGACCGACGACGTGCAGGGCTTGGAAATGATTCGTTTGCGAACTAGTCTGACCAAGGTTGACGCTATTCAAACCAAAAACACGACGCTGGTTGGAGAAAAGTAGAACGCCCCGATTCGGAGCATAAATTTTTAAAATAAAATGAGAAAAACGACAATAACCTTTCTGGCCTTTGGTATTGCTCTTTCGGCCTGGCGGTCGGCCTTGCCAACTATATTCCTCATTGGCGACAGTATTTCAATTCAATACGGGCCACACCTGAAAGAGTACCTGGCCGGATCGGTCACCTTCGAGCGCAAAATGGATGACGGCCAGGCGGAGAAAAACCTGGATGTTCCCGTGGGAGCCAACGGCGGCGACTCACGAATGGTGTTGGCTTATTTGAAAAGGAAGATTCAGGAACCCGCTTTCCATCCCGACTACCTGGTGCTGAATTGCGGCTTGCACGACATCAAGCGTGACCCGAAAACGGGGGTCATCCAGGTAACGGCGGATGAATACCGCAACAATCTGCTCAGTATTAGCGAGTTGATGAAATCAAAAAACATCGCAATGATTTGGATCAGAACCACACCCGTGGTGGACTCTATTCACAACACCAGATCCAAAAGCATCAGGCGCTACGCCTCCGACCTGGCTGCCTACAACGCCATCGCGGATTTAATCTGCGAACGAAATAACATTCCGACAATCGACCTATTTAGATTCACCGAAAAACTTGGCAAGGAGCAATTCATCGACCATGTCCATTACAATGAGCCTACCCGTACGCTACAAGCCGCTTTCCTGGCGGGAAGCATTCAAAGCTACCTGGCGGTGGAAAATAGTAAACCGAAGCGGTAAATGACCCCAAGCTAATTCTAAACTAGGCAAAATGCGAAAGCCATAAACCTGAACTATGAGCAATCTTAAAAACAAAACTATTTTCCTCACCGGCGCATCCAGCGGCATCGGCAAAGCCACCGCGCTTTCCCTACTGGACTTGGGGGCGAACGTCTTCGATTTCAGCCGCCAAAGGCAGTTGGCCGACGAGCTGACACACGAGAACCTGCGTTCCTTCCGGGGAGACGTGAGTGTGGAAGCCGACGTACAAAATGGCTTTTCGGCTTGTCTGGAGGCTTTCGGTACCGTCGATATTTTGCTTAACAATGCGGGCATTGGTTCGGTCTCGCCTGACCTTTCGACCATCGACCTCGATACTTTTGAGGAAATGGTAAACGTCAATATGCGCGGCGTGTTCCTCTGTAACCGCGAGGCCCTGAAAGTAATGAAACCAAAGGGCGAAGGCCACATTGTGACGGTGATTTCGATGGCCGGACAGCGTACCAACCCCAACGCGCCGCTTTACTGCGCCTCCAAATTCGGGGCGCGGGGCCTGAGCAGCGGCCTGGCCGATCAGGCCATCAAGATGGGCATCCGCGTGACGGACATCAACCCCGGCCCCACCGACAGCGACTACTGGGGCGACCGACAAGTGCCGCGCGAGAAGTTTCTGAAAGTGGACGACGTGGCCCGCGTAATCGTGTTCGTCCTCGACCAACCGAAGGAAGTCCTGATCCGCGAAATCAATTTCGACAGCATGAAATTCCTGGCCTGAAAAGGCAGGAGATTTTTAATGAAAAAATTCATAAATACCGACTTCCTGCTCTACAACGCCACCGGACGCGCGCTTTACCACGAGGTAGCCGCCGGGCTGCCCATCGTGGACTTCCATAACCACATCGACCCGGCGGCGGTCGCGACCAATCG
>NZ_JBGSXF010000084.1:0-3739 GCF_041751555.1 Persicitalea sp.
AAACCGCCATGTCTGGATCACCAATGCTTTCCTAAAATACGGCCTTACTCCCCACGGCCCGCTGGTGAGTGCCATCTGGTACTCTGATCCCGACGGGGCCGCGCACAGCCACGGTATCGGTTCGGCAGAAGCCGTGCGGGCCATTCACTTCGTGGATGCGCAGTTTGGACGGATTATGGAAGCTTTGAAAGCCAACGGATTGACCGATTCGATCAATATTCTTATTTCTGCCGACCATGGGTTTGTGACGCATATCGGGAAGCAAAACCTCACAGATTTTCTGATTACTCAGGGGCTGAAAAAAGGTAAGGATTCAGAGGATGTGGTGGTAGCGGAAGGAGCTGTCTACGTAAAAGACCATGACCCCGAAATCATTAAAAAAATCGTAGGCTTGTTGCAAAAGGAAGAGTGGATTGGCGCAATTTTTACCCAAGCCCGACCCAACGACGCGATTCAGGGCTGGGTGGATGGGACTCTCTCCTTCGCCACCATCCACTACAACCACCCTACCCGGACTGGCGATATTCTGGTAGCTCCCAACTGGAATGACAATATAAATGAAAAAGGCTACGCAGGTACCGACTTTTCGGGCGGCGTGGCCGGACACGGCGGATCGAGTCCCTACGAAATTAACATCGCCCTGCTGGCCCTCGGTCCCGACTTCAAAACTTCGGTAAAGAGTGCCCTCCCGACCTCCAACGTGGATTTAGCCCCCACGATTCTGAGTCTTTACGACCTACCCATCCCGATCTCAATGGATGGCCGAATCATGGGAGAGTTTCTAAAAAAGAAAATTCCGCCCGCCGGAAAACTGGTGCAGGAAACCCACAAGACCGAAGTAACGTACCCCTGGGGAACCTACCAACTTACGCTGGAGCGATCGGTGCTGGGTCAGTATCAGTACGTGGATTATACGCGGGTGGAGCGGCAGTTGAAGTGAAGAAGAGCTAATTTGATCTTCCTCCTTTCGAAACCCATATGTGCCATAGACAATCCAGCGTATTTTTCCACGATAGCCTTAGCGAAGCGGGGTATCGGCGAAAATTCTCCGTACTGGCATTACTTTTTGGTTGAATTCACTTTCACTCACCCTATCTAACAAAAATGGCAAACTACCTGAGAATCGACGGCGAAGCCGAAATCTATAACCTGGCCTACATCAGAAGAATATGGAAGGACGATGAACCGACCGAAGATACCGAAGACGGCCTGCACGTGATCTACATGGAGCTGGACACGGGAAAGAAATTGCACATCAAGTTTGAAACCAAAGATCAGCGCGAAGCATCTTTCCATGATCTTTTGAACAAAATCGACATCTTCGACATCGTAACGAAAGCACTCTGACGATTAAAAAGGTTTGGTTACGACTGACCGCCTTACCTGCCTTTTCCACCAAAAAGCCCTGACTTGACCGTCGGGGCTTTTTGGTGAAGCATGTTGTCGGATGCCGCTCTTCGGGATGAGTATGAAAAGGCCAGCATGAAGGATCAGGGACGTAGCAGTGAACAGATCACCAGCATTGCTCAGGCACTGCGCCGCCGGGATTCGTCCTGGCTTTTTTGCTTAGGTGGGGGGCGACAGACTGGTTGGTAGGTAAAAGAAATCCCTTCGCGCCCGTATTTGGCGTGGGGGGATTTGTTTGTTGAACGTCAGGCAGTGTTTTTGTATAGGTTTCTCTAAAAGCAAAGTTATGAGTAGAGGATTTGTCAAAGAAGGTGACCAAGAAGAGATCCCCGTCATTCCACCGCGTTCGGCCCTGCCATTGGGCGTTACCAATTACGTAACCCCCAACGGCCTTAGTGAACTACTGGCAGAACAAAAGGCCCTGCAAGCTGAAAAAGACGGTCTCGCGCTGGAAAACGAAACCGAGCAGCGAATCGCAACTACTGTCCTCAACGGCCGGCAGATTTTGTTACAAGAACGCATCAACTCCGCCGTGGTCCTCGACCCCGTGGATTCTCAGCGCGACGCAGTACGCTTCGGTGCTACCGTGACTCTGAAAGTCGTCGGGAAAAATCAAATCCAGAAATTCCAGATCGTGGGCGTGGACGAAGCCGATATTCAAAAGCAGAAAATTGCCTTTGTGGCACCGATTGCGGTGGCTGTAACGGGCAAGAAGGTCGGGGAAGTAGCTGAGCTGCGCTTAGGCAGGGAAGTGCGGAGGCTGGAAGTGATAGAGATCAAATGGTAGGGAAGGCAGCGTACAAAGCCTGGTCTACGATTTCCCCATCCTTAATCGCACTGCGCCGCATAATTCCCTCGCATTGGTAGCCTGCTTTTTCAAGTACCCTGCACGACCCCCGGTTGTGGGCGAAGGGAAGGGCATAGAGGCGCGATAGTTCAAACTCCCCGAAGGCATGCTTGGTAAAGGCTTTTAAGGCTTCGGTGACGATTCCACGACCCCAGTACGTCTGTCCTATCCAGTACCCTACTTCAGCCGCGCAACGCCCGATGTCATCATGGAGTTCCAAGCCAATACCCCCGACTGCCTCACCCCCGACCGTAATAGCAAGACTCGTTTCCGGACAGGCTCCCAAAACAGACTCAATCCATTGGTGCGCGTCGGCTGGTGTGTAGGGATGCGGAAAGCGATCCCGTACGTTCAGCCAAATGGCTTTGTTGTTGCCGTGGTAAGGAAGTGTCAGTTCGTCCTCCTGTTGCCACGATCGAATAACACATAGGTCACAGTCGATAGAAATAGCCATCCTGCTTGGTGTCAAATTACTATAAATGCAAAGCTTGGTTGCCAGGCTTGAGTAGCTGACTCATGGCGGCTTTTACTCTGCTGACGATTACGCAAATATCTTATATCCAACCGAACCGCTCCATCAATCGGTTTTTTTGCTGGCGGGCCACCGGAATGCTTACACCGCTGGTCAATAATAGATAAGTACCTTCTCCTTTCACTAATTTCCGGATATGTTCCAGGTTGACCATGAACTGGCGGTGAACCCGCACAAAGTCCCGGGTTTCCAGAACTTCCTGCACGTCCCCGAGGGTTTTGGTCACCATGTACTGCTCGCCTCCTTCCAGGTGGAAGCGGGTGTAGTTGCTGTCAGCTTCGCAGTAGATGATTTGTTTGGTATCCACGAACACCAACCCGCTGGCGTGGGGTAAGGCGATCCGCCCTTTGGGAAACGAGTCAACTCCTGTCGGCCCTGATGGGTAGTACTGCCGCATTAGTTCCAACTGTTGCGGATTGATGCGGGGCGTCGTTTCGGCCCGGCGCACGGTGGCGATCAAATCGACCGTGTCGATGGGTTTGAGCAAATAATCCAGCGCTGAGAATCGGAACGCCCGAACCGCGTATTGATCGTAGGCGGTTACGAAGACAATGTGGAAATTGATCTCACCCACCCTCTCCAGCAGCTGAAAGCCATTCATAACCGGCATTTCAATATCGAGAAACACCAACCCCGGACGCAGCGCCAGAATGGCTCGGAGTCCGTCGGTACTGTCCGTAAACTGGCCGACAATTTCCACGTGCGGACAGTGCCGCGCCAGTTGCAATCCCAACAATCGGACATTGTCGGGTTCGTCGTCAATAATTAGCGTTTTCATAGCGGAATTTGTAAAATAACCTCCGTTCCCGAAGAATGCCCTTCCGTATCTACCAGGTCATTGATCATTACCTGCGTTTGAGTCTGATATACCTGATTCACTAATGCGATCCGTTCAGCGGTCATCTTCAGGCCATAGGATTTGCGGTAACTGGCCGATTTGCTTTTTAGTTCGG
>NZ_JBGSXF010000085.1:0-13243 GCF_041751555.1 Persicitalea sp.
GGGGTGCAGACGGGAGTCATTTTTGGCGAGTATGCTTACGGCGATGCGCTTGGCTTCAAGATTGCGGAAGTACCGCTCGTCATCGGCACCAACTGGCTCATGCTTAGCTACCTGTGTGGCAGCGTGACCGACCGTTTGCCCGTAGCCCTAATCGCCAAGGTGTTAATGGCGGCGGGTCTAATGACGTTGCTCGATTTCGTGATCGAACCCGTGGCAATACGGCTTGACTTCTGGCAGTGGCAGGGCGACACCATTCCGTTGCAAAACTACCTGGCTTGGTATAGTATTTCGGCGGGTTTGTTTTTTATTTATTTCAAAATGCCTTTCCGTAAACAAAACATTCTGGCTCCCCTGCTACTGGTATTACAGTTCCTGTTTTTTGGTTTGAACAGCCTGCTGCATTGGTTGGACTAAGGTCTTCCTGAACAATCGGGATGTACGTAAAGTTGTTACTGGCAAAAGCACCCTCACCGCATTCAAATAAGGCATGAGCAGTTATTCAATCCGTGACCTCGAACAAATATCGGGTATTAAGGCGCATACGTTGCGGATTTGGGAGCAGCGGTACAACATCATAGAGCCGCAGCGCACGGACACCAACATCCGCACTTACGACGACCGGGACATGAAGCTTGTCCTGAATATTTCTCTTCTAAAAGAACACGGCTACAAGATTTCGAAAATCTCGAAAATGACCGCCGAGCAGATGCACGCGGAGGTAGTAGCCCTTTCGGATCGCAAACTTAATTATCCCGACCAAATCCACGCCCTCACTATTTCGATGCTGGATTTGGACGAAGAACGTTTTGAAAAAATAATCAGTACCAATATTTTGAAATTCGGCTTCGAGGACTCGATGATCAATATCATTTATCCCTTCCTGAGCCGGATCGGAACGCTGTGGGTCACTGGGTCGGTCGGGCCGGCGCAGGAGCATTTTATATCCAACCTCATCCGGCAGAAAATCATCGTCGCCATTGACGGACAGGTAGTCCGGCAGACCCCGAAATCGAAAACCTTCCTGCTGTTTTTGCCCGAGGGTGAGCTACACGAGATGGGACTACTTTTTGCCAATTACATTCTCCGCGCCCGCAACAATAAAGTGGTGTATTTGGGCCAAAGCTTGCCCTTCCACGAAATCGAGTTTGCCCACAAAATCCATAGCCCCGACTACATCTTCACCGCCATCACCTCGGTGCCCGCCAACAACGATGTGCAGCCTTATGTGGACAAGCTGGCCGCCGAGTTTCCTGATTCCACCATTCTACTGACGGGCTATCAAATCGTCGGTCAGGATATCCAGGCTGCTCCGAATGTAGTTTTGATCAACAAAATCCAGGACTTGATTCAGCTTGCGAGTGCCTAGCTGACGACGTTGGTCGGCTGGCCGCGCTGAAAGGCGGCGATGTTATCGGCCACCATTTGCAAGAGCCTTTGCCGCGACTCAAAAAGCGCCCACGCCACGTGCGGCGTAATCAGGCAGTTATTGGCCGTAAGCAACGGGTTGTTGGCCTCAGGCGGTTCGGTGGAAAGTACGTCCACGGCAGCTCCGGCCAGTTTTTCGGCGTTCAGGGCATCGGCCAAATCTTGTTCCTGGACAAGTCCCCCACGCCCGGTATTAATAAGGTAAGCCGATGATTTCATTTTGGCCAGCGACTGGGCATTGATAATCTCGTTGGTATCTTCGGTAAGCGGGCAGTGCAAACTGACTACATCGCTTTCCCGGAACAATTCATCCAACTCCACCAATTCGATACCTTCGCCCGCCGACGCTTCACTTTTGCGGTGCGCCAGCACCCGCATCCCGAAGGCCAGCGCAATCCGCGCGACCTGGGTTCCGATGTCACCCAGGCCAATGAGACCGATGGTCTTACCCGAGATTTCCACCAATGGCGTTTTCCAATAACACCAGTCGGTGGCGTTCGTCCAGTCGCCCGCGCGGGCGCTTTGGCTGTGAAGTTCGGTGTGGTTGGTCAAGCCCAGCAGCAGCGAGAATGTGTGTTGCGCCACGGCGGAGGTACTGTAGCCGCGTACGTTGGTAACGACGATGTCCTGCGCCCGGGCCGCCGCCAAATCCACGTTGTTGTAGCCCGTGGCGGTCACGCCAATGTAGCGGAGTTTGGGTAATTGAGCCAACGTTTCGGCCGATAAAACTACCTTATTGGTAAAGATGATCTCGGCATCGGATGCTCTTGCCACGATATCTTCAGGCGGAGTACGGTCATAGACTTTGAAGTCGCCCAGTTTCTCTAATGATTCCCAGCTTAGGTCGCCTGGGTTGAGCGTGTAACCGTCTAAGTAGGTGATTTTCATTTTTTTGAGTGGGAGAGGGGCAAAGTAAAAAAGGGATGTGGGCTGACTCGTTTGATTACTGGAAACTTTGTGGCTCTGTGCGGTTCGGCACCCCAACTTTTTCGCTTTGTGGCTCCCTATTCTTCCGCTTTTTGAAAACGTACACAACACCAAAATGACTTTTCAATACCCCACTCGAAAAGCCATCCGCGATATAAGGGTTCAGCTCCAGCGCGATTTGGATTTGTTTGTTTTGGGAAAAGGGCGAGGCCCTTACGCCTAGGTTAATGGAATAACCATCTACGGTCAGTAGTTTAGCCTTCGGGTCACCGATACGATAGAGGGGATTGACGCGCAAGCCACCACCAAGGTACCATTGTACTACCTCACCCCTTTTCAGATTGATAAGTGGTAAAAAATCCACGCTCAGGCTGCTGAAAAGAGAGTTAGTCTGGAAGCGGGTATCGAGCCAAATCGCCTTTTTGGGATTAGTACTAAATGCTAACAAGCCACTCCAAGGATAGTAAGCCGCTGAGCCTTGTGCCTGGGTAGTTTGTGAAAGCCCGAAGGCAAAGCACACCACCAAAAAAGCTATCTTATATATCCCCACCCCTCATCGCCCCATGGCACTTTTCATCGCGCCCGGCATTTGCATCGTGTTCATTTTCTTCATCATCTTTCGCATTTCGTCAAATTGCTTAATGAGGTTGTTGACTTCCTGCACCGAAGTGCCACTACCGTTGGCGATGCGTTTTTTGCGGCTGCCGTCGATGATGCCTGGCGTCTCGCGCTCCTTTTTAGTCATTGACTGGATAATAGCCTCGATAGGCTTGAAGGAGTCGTTGTCCACATCCAGATCCTTCATAGCATTGCCCATGCCGGGAATCATGCCCACGAGGTCTTTGATGTTGCCCATTTTCTTAATCTGCTGCAACTGGCCGAGGAAATCGTCGAAGTCGAACTTGTTGGCCCGCATCTTGGCGTTGATGCGCTTGGCTTCGTCTTCGTCGAAGGCTTGCTGGGCACGCTCTACCAGCGACACCACGTCGCCCATGCCCAGGATGCGACTGGCCATGCGGTCGGGGTGGAAGGCGTCGAGGGCCTCCATTTTCTCGCCCGTGCTGATGAACTTGATGGGCTTCTCAACTACCTGTCGGATGGACAGGGCCGCGCCACCACGTGAGTCGCCGTCGAGTTTGGTCAATACTACCCCGTCAAAATTCAAGCGCTCATTGAAGGTCTTGGCCGTGTTGACTGCGTCCTGCCCCGTCATGGAGTCCACCACGAACAGAATCTCAGTCGGCTTCACGGCCTTCTTGATGTCCTCGACCTCCTGCATCATCACCTCGTCCACGGCCAGGCGTCCGGCGGTGTCCACGATCACGATTTTCTTGTTGTTCTTGCGGGCGTGAGCGACCGCGTTGGCGGCAATCTCGACCGCGTTCTTATTCTCGGGTTCGGCATACACCTCAACGCCAATCTGCTCACCAAGTACTTTGAGCTGGTCGATGGCCGCCGGACGGTACACGTCACAGGCGGTGAGCAGTACGTTGCGGCCCTGCTTTTTAAGCATCGCGGCCAGTTTGCCGGAAAAGGTCGTTTTACCCGAACCCTGTAAACCCGCGATCAGCACCACGGCGGGGTCGCCTTTGATGTCGATACTCTCGGCGGTGCCGCCCATCAGTTCGGTCAGTTCTTCCTGCACGATCTTGATGAACATCTGTCCCGGCTCTACCGAGATCAGAATCTTGCGATCCAGCGCTTTTTCCTTGATGCGGTCGGTAATTTCCTTCGCAACCTTGAAGTTGACATCGGCATCCACCAGGGCGCGGCGTACTTCCTTGGTCGTGGCGGCCACGTTGATGTCCGATATGCGGTCTTTGCCTTTGAGGGTACGGAAGGCAGCGTTTAATTTATCCTGTAAGCTTTCAAACATATGGGGTCAATTATGACGGGGCAGCCCGTGCTGTTAGGGAATATGTGAATGAGTGAATATTGTGCGGAATGTTCATCTCACTGTCAAATCCTCACAAAGTTAAGAAGAAAATACGATGCTGATTGGGAAAATAGGACTTCAGCTAGTGGGGAGTACGATCACAAAGGTGGTACCCTCTCCCTCGATGCTCTCCGCCTCGATCGTCCCGCTGTGGCCTTTGGTGATAATATCGTAACTCAAAGAAAGCCCCAAACCAGTGCCCTCGCCCGTGGGCTTTGTAGTGAAAAAAGGCTGGAAGATTTTAGCCTTCACTTCTTCGGACATACCCGTGCCGTTGTCCCGGATGCGGATGGAGGAATTTCTGCCTTCGTCATGACTGGTGCTTACCCACAGCGCGGGTGAGTAGTCAGGGCCGGACGTAAGTTGCCGCTGAACCAATGAGTAGAGGGCATTGCCGTAGAGATTCAGCAGCACCCTCCCTATTTCGGAACCCACTATGTTGATCTTGCCCAGCCCAGGGTCGAAGTCTGTATGAAGCTGACAATTAAAATCGCTGCTCTTGGCTCGTGCACTCTGGTAAGCCAGCCGCAGAAACTCATCGGCTAGCGCATTCAGGTTGGTGGATGTTTTATCACCTGGAACCGTGCGGGCGTGATCGAGCATCCCCCGCACGATGGCCCCGGCCCGGTGTCCGTGGTGGTTGATTTTCTGCTCGTTATCGGTCAGGTCGTTGAGCAGCAGCCGGACTTCCGCCAGGTTTTCCTTGTCCATTTCTTCTGTGAGTTCTTCGAGCAGTTCCAGATTCACATCTGAATAGTTGTTGACGAAGTTCAGGGGGTTCTGAATCTCGTGGGCGATGCCCGCCGTGAGTTCACCCAGGCTGGCTAGTTTTTCATTTTGCACGAGTTGGGCCTGGGTAGTTTTGAGGTGATCGAGGGATTGCTGTAGTTGCTCCGATTTGTGTTCGATGGCCTGGGTTCGTTCGGCTACCTCCTGTTCGAGGGTTTCGTTTTGAACCAAGAGAATCTTTTCGTTTTCCCTGGTTTTTTCCAATAGTTGCTGCTGGGCGTCGGCTTTGGCTTTTTCGTTCTCTTCCCGTTCCCATTCAAACCGCAGGGATAAAATGTACGCCAGGAAAAGCACTTCCAGTAAAATGCCAACCGATACGTGCGTCAGGTCGAAAAGGTAGGGGGGGCTTCCGGTCTGAATGTACACCATCTCGACAAAAATCGTCAGGACGAGCATCGTGACGGAGAAAGCATAGTAGTAGCCAGTTCTGTTGCCCCTCCGTCCCATTTTTATTCCCAAAAACAGCACTAACCCCATGAAAAAAAGTGAATTAGCCTGATTCAAAGGCACCACGACCATCAGAGGCAGGTATATGGCCCACACCGTGTACGCAATGCAGTAAGCCAATAACGCCAAAGTAAACCGATACAGCCTGGGGGCGTACTCCCTGACTTCCAGAAACCGGATGGCAAACCAGAATGTAGCTACCGTGCTGGCATTCGGGATCAGTAAATACCAGTACAGCAAGTCTATTTCGGGATAGAGGTAGAGGATGAAGCCCTCCATGACACAGGCCACATCGAGGATGTAGAAGAAGACCACAAGGACATACTGCAGGTAAATGAATCGGCGCAGGGAGAAGAAAAGAAACAGGTTGTTGATGATTACAAACAGCAACACGCCGAAGTACATCCCATACGCGATGATCTGCTTGTTGGACTTGACCTCGAAAGCCTGTTTATTCCAAATGGCTAAGGGAATGGGATGGGCGTAGGATACGTACCGCAGGTAAACCGGGGTGGGATAGTCGGGCAGGGTGAAAATCTGGTAAAAGTGCTTAACCTTTTTTTTGTACAGATTGACTGAGTACCCCGATTTTTGAACGTGCCATTTCCCCGACGGCTCCCGGTAATACAGGTCGGCGACGGGCAAATAGGGCTGGGCCACCTCCAGCAGGATGGGTTCCTGAGTTCGGTTGTCCACGCTGAACCGAACCCAGTGTACTGATTTGCTAAACCCAGCATTCAGGATAGCCTTAGCCGATGGGGTGAAGCGGGAGGCCAGGGAGTCGGCGCTGACCTGTTCGATGGTTAGGCTTCCATTTGGATCCTCAAGGTACGACACCTGCCGACCGATTTTGACGGATTCATCAGTACCATCCCACACAATGGTCGGCTGGGCTTTTGCCACGGAAAACCCAAGCACCAGCATCAGTAGGAGTAGCCCTTTTCTCATGGTTTAGCTGGTTTGGATTTCCAAAGGCTCCGCCCGCACTTCCGAGTATTCGTCGTGGTCGAACTGAGTGGGGATGTTGAGCAAAAAGGCGCACAGTATCCACCAAACGGCGCAATAGGCCCCAAAGGGCAGATAGCCCAGATACCCAACTATTGGCATTTCAAAAACGTGAAATTTAGAAATGTAAGGAATACTGTACACCCAGTGCGCGGGGGTGTAAGCCGTGATGTTGGCCGGATTCGAGGGGTCGTGGGTAGCGTTGAAGAAATTCCAGCATTCGAGCAAAAGCCCGTAGATGACGTAGCAAAGCGAGTATTTCAGGAAAGGCGACCAGTTGCCGTCTTTTATGGGGGTGAGGGGGGTCCAGATGCCCAGATCTTCGAGTACTACCGTGAAGACAATCAGGGGAGAAATCCAGAGAACGCCAAACATCACTTCGGGGAAAAAGCTGATGGAAAACAGAGCCGCCAGCGCCCCAATCAGGATGATGTTGCGGGCTCTTCGGGACGTGGCTATTCTTGGCCCCCGGTCGTAGCGGTGCCGAAAGGCCGGGAAGGTGTTCATCAGGTTGTAAATCTCGAATACGGCGGGCATCAATCCCGACGAGCCAATGATGGCATATATCGTGTACTCACCGACGGGTACGATATTCCCTTTGGGATAAAACCAGTTATCATCCACAAAAAAGTTCAGGTATTCGAACAGCATCCAGCCTGAAATAGCTGCTGCTCCTATCCCGATTATTTCGTGCGGCGATTTACTCAGCAGAGAGTTTCGATCGGCGCGGACATACACCCAGCCATCGAGCATGAGGGTGAACCCCCAAAAGAGCGGGATGTAGGCCCAATTCAACAGCCAGCGCGGTTCCTCAAACTTTGCCCAAGTCACAAACAACGTCACTCCCCAGGCCACCAGCCCCACCCAAAACCAAATCGGCAGGGGTATTTTGGCCGAGGGCTTGGCGGGCGTGAATTTTACCTTTTTAAAACCATAAACCCGAGGGAACGCGTACAGCACGACCACCGCCAGGAAAAAGGCGGCTGCCATAGAAAATGCCGCTACACTGAACCCCGCCTTGTCGGGGGCCGATAGAGCCGGGAAGTCGAAGTAGTCTTTGGGGAAATTGCCATTGTATTTAATCCAGGCGCCAATGTAAGGCAGGAACATCACCCCCAGCACCGAGAGGAGTACGTAGTAAATCTGTTTCAGCGGTTTCATGGTTCAGACGGGTTGAGGGGAGGGTTCTTTTTTGATAAGGTCTTTCAACGCATCCAGGTAAATCCGCAGCAGCAGATCGAGTTTTAAAACTTCCTGAAAACCATTGAAATAGATTTTAGTCATAAGGAGCAGACTTTTGAGATTTTCTACTGTGACGCTGAAAACCTGAAAGCATACTTCGTTTCGCAGTTGCTTATGGTAGTAATGGAGCCATTGCGCTTCGTTGGCAAAGTGGTCGCCATTCCAGCCCGCGAGGCCCACTGCCTGGCAATATATCGAAAAACGGTTTCGCCTATACGCATCCTCTTTTTGGTCTTCGTAATAATCCCGCAGAATCTCCGTCACGCGCTGCCCGTTGGCCGAGGCTACGGCGTAGTGCCGGGCAATCACGTAGGTCTCGATGTTACCCAGCATATCGGAACCAGGTGCTTCCAGCTCGATGGACTGTTGCTCTTCGTCCTTGCTAATGGGCTTGGAATCATTTTTCAGGTATTTAAACAGGAAGTCTCCGGACGAACTCCCGATGTCGCCCAGCCAGGTAGCCATATCGATGCTGGCGTCCACGTGAGGTATCAGGAAATTCAGAAAGGAAAGAAAAGAGGGCAACGGGCTGACAACCTGCGGAAAATTAGCCGCATCCAGCCCAGCCAAGATGTGGGCTACGTCACAATAATACCCATCTGGTAGCAGTATCTCCTGATGATCGTTTTTGTAGATATCCGGTACCTGCCCTACCCGACTATTGCCATAGACGCGGTCGTCGGCCCGGTAAGTAATCACCCTGTGTTTGGGTTGGTATTCGTTATCCCGGTACCTAGTGATAGGTTTTGCGTGGCTTTTCGGAATATCAACCTCGGCCGGATCATTCACTACGGCAACCTGGTAGCGGGTCTCGATGTGCGCCCGTGCCCGGATAAGCTCACTATTCCAGCCCCACTGATCATAGAATATCTTCCGAAGGCGGGTAATCATCAGCACGGTGTTGTGCTGTTCGGCTGGGTAGTAGTCCTCCTCTTCTTTAAGGAGGTCAAGAAATTGGGACAGGGTGAGCACATCCTGCGGGGCGTGGTGTGGTTCGGGGGAAGTGACCAGGATTGGCTGGTAAAGTTCGTTCATTTGAGAGGAAGTTTTTGGTTGAGAGGGTAATGCGAATCACATTTTTTCCAAAAATAGTGAAAGATTTGCCGATTCCCCATGCTCCCATATCTTTACCGAAAAACAACCGCCGCCATCGAATCGCCAAATAATCTGGAACAACCGACCCTGGAAGATACCACCATCGCCCCAAAGGTGAAGCTGTGGCAGTTGTGGCTCATTTTGCTTGCCAATGGCATGTACGCGCTGCTGGCCAATCTGCTGTTTTACTTCAATATCATTGAACCTTCCCGATCGTCCGCTGACAAGTGGCCGTTCATTGGACTGGGGCTGATGATTTATAGCGTGCAGGCGATGCTCATTTACTTTTTGGTAAAAAAGTACGCCGACCTCCGCTGGCTTATCCAAGCTTTCAAAGCGCAGGATTGGCTGCGTGGCCTGACCATCGGTCTGTTGGTGTGGGGAGCAGCCAACCTCTTTCTGGCTCTGCGGTTACCGGAAGGGTTTCAAAGGCTCGGTTCGACGCGCGGCTTTGAGCGCTTCCTACCTATCTTTATCCTCAACTCCATGCCGGGAGCACTCATCGAGGAGTACTTGTTTCGCTACTTGCCCGTCCGGTTTGCGGAAAATCGCCGCCTGTCGCGGGAGCGGACGCTGCTGCTTTTTATGGCGGTGCTAGTGTTTTTCACCGCCACGCACATTCCCGCTTATTTGTGGCAATACCAAAACCCTTTGTCTTCTTTGTGGGGGCCGTTCACGATGGGGGCGGCTTATTTTTTCGTGTACTACGCCACGCGGAATCTGGCTTTCGCTACGCTCTTCCACGCCTTCTCTAACAATTCGTGGATGCTCGTCGGGCGCTCGGAAATCAAAGATTATTCATTAGTGATTGTGGCGAGCGTCATTTGGTTTTTCTGGCGGACTTACCGCCGCGGTGGGTTGCGCTAGGTCGGGCCTCGCCAGTCTGGGCCTCACTAAGCAAACTGTTGCACTACCTCGTCGATGTGTTCCGCGTCGTAGGCGTGTCGCTGCCAGTTTTCGAGCCGGGGGTTCATCACCGAAAACCACAACGGCGGCAGCAGCGACATCAAAATCATAACCGGATAGCCGAAGGGTAGTTGCGGGCTTTCGTCGAAATGGCGCAGCACCTGGTAGGGCCGCGCCGCGAAGGCGTGGTGATCCGAATGCCGCTGAAGCTGGAAAAGTATAAGGTTGCTGAGCAGGTGGTTGGCGTTCCAGGAGTGCAAAGGATTCACCCGCTCGTAGCGACCCGGTGCCATTTCGCGCCGCACGATTCCGTAGTGTTCGATATAGTTGACGCATTCCAGCGACAGAAAGGCGATCACGCTCTGAACCATGAAGTAGATCGGGACGACCCACACGATGCGTCCGGCGAGCCAGGAAAAGAGGAGCGTAATTATTGTCACTAACAGCAGCGGCAGCAGGGCGAAGCCGATCATTTCGTTGGCGACGCTCCAGGTAGGCTGCCCGACGCGCTCCAGCCGCTTGGCTTCAATCTGCCAGGCGCTGCGGTAGCCGCCCAGCACCGATTGCCGCCAAAAGGCGTACACCGTCTGGTTTTTGTGCGAGGTTGCCGGGTCGCTTGGTGTGGCGACATGAACGTGATGGCCTCGATTATGCTCGATCACGAAGTGCATATAACTCACCGACAGCAACGCCAGCCGGGCGTGAAACTGCGTCACCGGAAGGGAGCGGTGACCCAATTCATGAGCTACATTAATGATAGAGGAAGCGTAAACGCCCAGGCTCACGATCAAACCGATGGCTTGACTGGCCGTCAGTGGATCGAAGGTTAGCACGTAACTACCCCAAAACAGCAATCCGTACTGAATGTACACGTGCGAATAAACCAGTACGTCGAAGTAGCGATCCTGGGTCAGTTGATCGAATTCTGATTTCAGCACATTGTTTGGGTCGCGGCCCAGCCATTCATCCAGCAGCGGAATGACGACGTAGGCGAACACCACCCCCGCAAAAGTCCAGGCCGCACCGCCCAGGTAGTAGCTGCCCACGATGACCAGTACGAGGGAATAAGAAGCCAGGAAGCTGATCTTTTTTGTGAGTTTCATAGTCTGTTCAGTTATTAGTGGTAATTCAAAAAGAATCGGTATGTTTATTAATCGTAAACTTCTCTGTTACATTCAAATGAATATCTTAAAACAGTATCCCTTTTGTGAATATAGAAATTCAATTCTCCAACTCTTTTTATCACCGTATCCCCCTCCGATATTTTATCGTTAAAAGTAGTGTACCATGCTTCACCTTGATCTGTATATCTACTGAATGAGTTATCATTCAGGCTCTTACCTCTAATTTCAAACAGCATTCCAGACGATGGAGTTTTCTGAACTATGATATTACATACTTTATTTCTTAGCCTTTCTGCTCTACTGTCGCATGAAACTTGCTCACATGATTGTAGAATGAAAATAGTAGAAAATGTTAATACGTATTTCATTTTTCAAGTCTTTTCTGAGATCAATCAATAGGTTTGTCGTAACACTTATAATTAAATAACTTAGCTAATTAGGTAGTAATTTTAGATTGAATCGAACAGCTCAGTTAAAACTCCAATAACAGTCCCGCCTGTTCGTCAATAAGTTTATTTATAAAGTCGTCTTTGATTGCGCCATCCACAAAGTTCTTCTGCATGAACGGAATCCGCACTTTTTGGGCCAGCACGTTCATGCCAAGGTAATTCAGGACATCGGTAAAATGGCTTAGACCCAACGAATTACCCTGAACGCCATCTGAAATCCCCACGAGGGCGCATTTTTTATTGGTCAAAACACTGGGGTAGCTCATTCCGTCGATAAAAGCTTTAAGAACACCGGGAAAGGAGTTGTTGTACTCCGGCACGACGAAGACGAACTTCTCCGAACCCGCCATAACATCGTGCAGTGCGTTGAAGCTATCGTTTTGGCCCACGTTATTGTAAAGGGCCGAGAAAACGAAATCATCGGGCAGGTCGGCCAAATCCAGAATTTGACTGGTTGCCTGGTGCCTTTGCAGGAGGTGTTGATAAAAATGGGCAACTTCGATGGTTTTGGAAAGAGGACGATTGGTGCCGGCGACGATGGTAATCATTTATTTTTTGGTGGAGAGTGGAGAGTGGGTAGTGCCGGTTCTTGCAAATCAATATTTGGCTTAACCGCACCTCCGGTTTTTTCACTTTTTAGGTTTTGCAGAGAGAAAAATGTGCTTTTATCAAAAGCCAAAGTTGGGTGAATTAGTTTGTCGTTGGTGCGATTTTGGTGAGGAGTCGTGTGCTTTTGAGGAGTCGTGTGCTTTTAGGGTTTGTAAGAATCCGGTCGTACCTTGTCTGGCTGAAAGAAATCAATCGTTCTTGCGTTTTTCCAACATGAAAAAATCATTTCACGACCGCCGGGGCTTTTTGAAAAAGAGCGTACTAGCTTCGCTGACCGCCACTTTGGGAACAAAGGTGGCCTTTGCCGATAAAATGCCTGCCCACTACACACCGCTCGTGCTGGAAGGAGGCGAACTACCCGCCGGCAAAGACAAGAACCTAATTCTGCTGAGCGACCGACCCTGGAACGTGGAAACGCCCGCCCACCTGCTGGACGACGCCGTGACGCCCGCCGACAAGATGTTCATCCGTAACAATGGCAACCCGCCCGCCGACGCAAACCTGAAAACCTGGACGCTAACCATCGACGGTGAGTCGGCCAGAGCGAAAAAGACCTTCACGATGCAAGATTTAAAGACTAAATTTAAGAACCACACCTACCAACTGACGCTGGAATGCGGGGGAAATGGCCGCAACGGCTACAACCCACCTGCCTCGGGTAATCAATGGGGCGAAGGCGCGGTGAGTTGCGCCGAATGGACTGGCGTGCGGCTCAAAGACGTGCTGGAAAGCGTCGGCATCAAGCCTGACGCGGTCTATATCGGCTACTATGGCAACGACACCCACCTCAGTGGAGATCCCAAGAAAGACCCCATCTCGCGCGGCGTCCCGATGTCCAAGGCGCTGGAAGACGAGACGCTACTGGCCTGGGCCATGAACGGTAAGGATATTCCCATCATGCATGGCCCGCCGTTGCGGTTGGTCATTGGCGGTTGGCCCGCCTCTACCTCGGGCAAGTGGCTCAACCGGATATCGATCAGAAACATCGTTCACGACGGCGAGAAAATGGGCGGCGACAGCTACCGCGTTCCGGCTTATCCGGTGGAGCCCGGGGCCAAAGTACCAGACGAGGATATGAAAATCATTGAATCAATGCCTGTGAAGTCGTTGATTACTTACCCGCGTTCGGGTGCGATTTTGGAAACTGGCCAAACGCTCGCCGTCCGTGGTCACGCCTGGGCGGGTGACCTGGCGGTGAGAGAAACGATGGTGTCACTGGACTACGGCAGCACCTGGCAAAAGTGTGACCTGAAAGCTCCCAAAAACCGCCTGGCGTGGCAGCACTGGTC
>NZ_JBGSXF010000086.1:0-13735 GCF_041751555.1 Persicitalea sp.
TTTGCATCATATCGAGCTGGCGGTAAATGACGATCGTCCCGATACAAAGCGCAATCGAAAGCACGAACTGCCCCACGACGAGCGTCTGCCGGAACCCGACCCCCGATTGTACATTGACTGTCCCTTTCAGCACTTTGGCGGGCCGAAAGGAGGACAGAAAAAAAGCTGGGTACGCTCCCGCCAAAACACTGACCAACAAAGCGAAGCCGATGAAGTAACCCAAAAAAACAGGTTGATTCGTGGGCAGGCTCAATTGCTTATCGACCAGTGAGTTGAAAAAGGGCAGAAACGATTGAAAAATAACCAACGCCAGTAACAACGCCAGCGTCGTCAGCAAGAACGACTCGCTCAAAAACTGCCAAACGAGGCTACCGCGCAAAGCACCCACGCTTTTGCGGATGCCTACTTCTCGCGCCCGCTGCGAGGCCCGTGCCGTGGCCAGGTTGATGAAGTTGATAATGGCAATCAGTAGCACGATCAGGCCCACGGCCAGGAAAATCCTGACGTAAAAAATATCGCTGCGCTTACCCCAGTCCGTGCCGAAGTCGAATTTGGAATAAAGAAAAATATCTTTCAATGGCTGCAAATGCAGCGAGGCCTTGTTTTCGGTGTCGTGTTTGGCGATGTAGTGCGTGATTTTCTGCTCGAAAGCCGCCGCGTCGGTACCCGGTTGGAGTTCGAGGTAAGTGTGGTAGTTGTTGCTGTTCCACTTGTTGCCCCACTCGTCGTACTTCTCGACGTACTTGAAAGGCAGCATCGCGTCGAACTGCAAATGCGAGTTGGTGGGCGGATCGGCCACCACACCCACGACCGTCAGTGGCTGCTCGGTGTTCAGGGTCAGAACCTTTCCCAAAACAAATTGCTTTCGCCAATCGGAACCGTAGAACTGGGCGGCTAACTTTTCGCTGATGACGATTTCGTCGGGACTAGTCAGCGCTTTCGCCGGATTGCCCAGCAGCAGCTTGAAATCGAACATCTTGAAAAAGTCGTTATCCACGATCAGCATTTTTTCCGGTTCGATGCCCGTCTGTCCGGCTTGCAATAGGTAGCCCCACTGGCCCACCCGTACACTGTGGACGATCTCGGGATAGTCCGCCGTCAGGCTCGGGGCCAGTGGGCCGGGCGTGAACGCTACGGGATGAGTACCGTCGGCCTGCTGCTGAATTTCGGTGATGCGGTAGATGTCAGCGGCTTTGCGGTGGAAGCGGTCGTAGCTGTACTCGTCCTGCACGTGCAGCCCGATAGCCATGCAAGCCGCCAGCCCCACGGCCAGGCCAAAGATGGTGATGCCGCTGTACACTTTGTTGCGCAAAAGGTTGCGGTAGGCGATTTTTAGGTAGTTTTTTAGCATTGGGTTGTATGGTTTAGTTTGTTTTTGGGGAGGAAAGGAGGTCTTCGACTCCGCTCAGACTGACAATTGCCTTTGTCAGTCTGAGCGGATCGGGCCGCCGGGCGGTCGAAGACAGGCCTTTCACTCGCTCCTGAGACTCTTCACCGGATTCATCAGCGCCGCCTTCACGCTTTGGAAACTCACCGTCAGCAGTGCGATGCCCACGGCTAGCCCACCCGCCAGGGCGAAGACCCACCACTCGATGTCGATCTTATAGGCGAAATCCTGCAACCATTCATTCATCAGGTACCAGGTAAGCGGCGAGGCGATGACGATGGCCGCAAGTATTAGCTTGACAAAATCTTTGGAAAGCAATGCCACGATGCTGGCCACACTTGCACCCAGCACTTTGCGGACACCGATTTCCTTCACGCGCTGCTGCGCTTCGAAGGCCGTCAGACCGAACAAGCCCATGCAGGAAATCAGGATAGAAATAATGGTAAAAACGTTGACGATGCGGGCCGTGCGGGCGTCGGCGTCGTAGTTTTTCTGAAAATCTTCTTTGAGAAAACTGTATGTGAAGGGTTCATCGGGTACCAGCGTTTTCCACTTGGATTCGATGAAGGGCAGTACTTTGCTAGTCTCCGCCGTGTTGACGTGGGCGATGAGGTAGTTATAGCTATCCTCTGGATTTAGAAAAAAGGCATAGGGTTCGATGACCTGGTGTAAATCGGCAAAATGAAAATCCTGCACGACGCCTACTATTTCCAAAGATTGGGTTCCATCGGAGCCGTGGTTCAGTTTTTGCCCTACGGCTTTTTCCAGGGGAATATTAAATTTTCGAAGGATAGCCTCATTCACTACCATCGTTTTATTGGCGGTGTCGCCCATGAATTCTTTGGAGAGCATGCGTCCTGCTAACACTTTAAAGCCCAAGACTTCCATGAATTCGGGTGACACCCAGTTGCTCTTGGTCACCGCCTTTTCGCTGATTGTTTGGTCGGGGCGATAAAGTCCAAAATCGCTGGGGTTCAAAATCCCCGGATAGTAGCCCGTTCCCGCCGCGCCGGAAATTTGGCTGTTTTGCAGCAACTCGTTACGAAGCGCCCGGTATGCCTTACGCGACTGCTCGTTGCGGAGCGGAATGACGACCTGCTGATCTTGGTCGAAACCCAGCGGCTGCTCTCGCATGAATTTCATTTGCCCCTGAATCACAATCGTTGCCACGACCAGCCCGATTGAAATCACGAACTGAAATACCACCAGCCCGCGCCGCAACAGCGTAGCCGAGGCGGAGTTGGTAAATCTGCCTTTGATAACATCCAGCGGATTGAAAACCGACAGGTAAAAAGCCGGATAGCTTCCCGCCAACAAACCCGTCATCAGCGCCAGGCCCAGAAAAGCCGCCATGATTTTTGGCTGCAGCAGGTCGGAGAATTCCATCGTCTTACCCGACAACTGATTGAAAGCGGGCAAAAACAGCACGACGAGCACGACAGCCACCAGCAAAGCCAGCAAAGTCAGCACCATCGACTCGCCCAAAAACTGCCCGATGATCCCGCCGCGCTGCGCGCCCATGACCTTGCGCATGCCCACTTCGGCGGCGCGTTTCACCGAGCGCGCCGTAGCCAAATTCATAAAATTGATGCAGGCCAGGAGCAGCGTGAACAACGCGATGGAACCCAGCACGTAAAGGTAAGTGACGCTACTAGTCGGCGTAAGAATGGCATCGACTTTGTCGAACAGATGAATGTCTTTGACCGATAACAGAGCCATTTTCTTGTCCATGCCAGCGAGTTTCAAATCTTCGCGGGCGTACTTATTCACAAAAGCGGGCAACTTGTCCGTAAACTTGGCTGCATCGGCTCCGGGCTGCAAGCGCAGGTATGTGTAGAACATGTTATTGCCACTGTAATCCTGCTGTTGCTCTCGCAGAAAACTACCTACCCAACCCGCGTTGATCGACAGAAAATAGGGCGCCTCGATGTGCGAGCGGGCGCTTTCATCGCGATAAACACCCGTCACACGGTAGTTTTCGTTGAAACCCGACACCCCGCCGATTTTAATTGTCCGATTAAGGGCGGGTTGGTTGCCAAAAAGCTTTCGGGCCAATTTCTCCGACAGTACCACCGAATGGATATCGTCCAGCGCACCTTTGGAACTTCCTTCCGTGAACTGGTAAGTAAAAACATCGAAAAACGTGGAGTCCACCTGCAAGCCCGGTTTCACGTTGAAAGCCTTCAACGTCTTGCCCGATTCCTCGACGCGCAGCAGGGCTTCGTTTTCCAGGAAATTCTGCCAAACCCGCGTGACTTGCGTCACTTCGGGATACTCGGCCTTCATTGCTCGTGCGTAGGGCGAAGGCGCGCGCGGGTTGTCCATCAATTCGCCGTTGTAGGTATTTTCGCTACGCAGCAAATAGATGTCGTCGGCAAATTCGTGGTGGCGGTCGAACGACAATTCGCTGTTGATGTACAGCAGCAGCAACATACAGCACGTCATCCCCACCGACAGGCCGAAGACGTTAATGGAAGAAAACAACACGCTTTTGCGCAGATTGCGCAGGGCGATTTTGAGGTGGTTTTTTAGCATGGCTTGGGGTTTTAGTTTATTTTGATTTTACAGGAGGAGGGAGCGGGGCGCCCCGCTCGATCCTCCTTATTCTGAGCGCAGACTCTTCACCGGATTCATCAGCGCCGCCTTCACGCTTTGGTAAACCACCGTCGCCCAGCAAATTAGCAGCGTCAGCACACAAGCGGCCACGAATACCCAAACCTTAATGTCTGTTTTGTAGGGAAAACTTTGCAGCCATTTATTCATTGAGAAATAGGCGATGGGAATGGCGATCGGAAAGGAGAACAGGACGAGTTTGGTGAAATCTCTTGATAACAAAACCACCACGCTCGACACCGACGCCCCCAGTACTTTCCGCACCCCAATTTCCTTCACGCGTTGCTCGGTGGTGAAAGTCGCCAGCCCGAACAGGCCCAAGCAGGCAATCAGAATCGTGAGGATCGAGAAGGTCGTGAAAATCTGCCCCCGCAGCACGTCGTTGTGGTAAGCTGACTCGAAATCCTGATCCAAAAAGCTGTACTCGAATACTTTATTGGGGTAGGCCTCAGCCCATTCCTGCTTGATGAAAGCCACCGTCTGATCTACATCCTTTGCTGCTATTTTGACGTGGGTGACGGGTAGCGCCCGGTTGTAAAACATCACCAACGGCTCGATGGGATTGTAGAGCGATTGTTGGTGAAAATCCTTCACCACGCCAACTACCTGCGCCGTGGGCGGGGCTTCCTGGCCATCCTGCGGCAAGCCTCCCTGCATTATTTTTTTGCCTAGTGGCTCCTTCCAGCCCATCCGCTTCACGGCGGCTTCGTTGACCAACACGCTGTTGATTGTATCCGAAAGGATTTTTTCGGAGAAATCGCGACCCGCTACCAGTTCCATGCCCATCGTGCTTAGGTAGTCGTGGTCGATACCCACTGGTTTGAAGGCCATATCCTTCATGCCCGTGTTGGACTCGACGCCGAGAATTACCCGGCCGCCCATATTGCTGACGGGCGCTCCAGCGGTGGCCACTTTCTGGACATTGGGGTTGGCCAGCAGACTGCGGCGGAAAGCGTCGTAACGTCCTCGCGGCTGCTGGTTGTCGCGGTAATCGATGGTAAGTACCTGTTCGCGGTCGTAGCCCATATCCTGGTTTTGCATGAAGTCGAGCTGCTGGAAAACGATCCAGGTGCAAATGAGCATGACCAGTGACACTGAAAATTGGGTAACGACCAAGGCTTTGCGAAAGAAGCTACCACTGCGTCCCTGTGTGGCCCCTTTAAGGACGGCGGCGGGTTCAAAAGCCGACAGGTAAAAGGCCGGATAACTACCGCTAACGAAGCCCGTAAAGACTACGATACCCAACGCGATGAGCAGGAATTGCGGCTGCAGGAGTTGGGTGAGTCCTATTTCTTTACCCGAAACCGTATTGAAAAAAGGCAGCATGATCCCGACCATGACTACACTCACTACTAAAGACAAGGCCGTCATCAGCACCGATTCGGACAAGAACTGCCCGATCAACGCACTCCTAACCGACCCCATTACTTTGCGAAGCCCTACTTCCTTGGCCCGCCGCACCGAGCGCGCGGTAGCAAGATTCATGTAGTTGATACTCGCCAGCAGCAGCATAAAAAACGCCACCGCGCTGAACGTATAGACGTAGCCAATGTCGCCGTTGGTCTCGCCGTCCATTTTAGAATGCAGGTGAATGCTCGTGAGCGGCTGCAATTGGTAGGCGATTTTGATCCCCATTCGCTCGAAAATTGGAGCCATGTACTCTGCGTAGAGCTGTGGTGATTTATTCTCGATTATCTTCGGGTCGGTCCCTGGGGCCAGGGTGACGTAGCTACTCACGAAAAACCCGCCCCAGTCGTTGGCCTGCTGTTGTTGTGAATTGAGCGACAGCAAGGCGTTGAACCTGAAGTGTGAGTTCTTTGGTACGTCTTCCATCACGCCCGTCACGTTGTAGGAAGTCGTGTCGTTGGTGCGTAGCGTTTGGCCGAGCGCGTCGGCGGAACCAAAAAACTTCTGCGCCAGCTTCTGCGTCAGCACGATGCTGCCGGGCGCGTCGAGGGCCGTTTTGGGGTTGCCCGCCAGGAATTTATAAGTGAAAATGTCGAAGACCGTGGAATCCGTCGCGTAAATATCCTCCTCGGCGAATCGCTTTTCGCCCTGCCGGAAGGTCATCGTGCCGTTCGGGAAAAAGCGCACGTAGTTTTCTACGGCCGGGTACTTCTCTTTCATCGTCTTGACCGCCGGGGGCTGGAGACCTACCCAATGATTCACCTTGTCCGGCTCGTGGATTTCCGTCACGACGCGGTAGATTTGGTCGGCGTTTTTGTGGTAGCGGTCGAAGCTTAGCTCGTCCGTTACGTACAGCAGCAGCAGCAAGCCGCAGGTAATGCCGATCGTCAGGCCGAGGATATTGATAAGACTATAAAACTTATCTCGACGCAAATTGCGAAGGGCGATTTTGAGGTAGTTGGAGAGCATGGTTTTTAGGGTTTTGGTTTATATTTCTTGAAGAAGGAGGGGAAGAAACGGGGGCACCCGGCGGGAGGATGGAGCGGGGCACCCCGAGCCTCCTTTTCTCCTTGATTTATTCGCTTCTCAGACTCTCCACCGGATTCATCAACGCGGCCTTTACACTTTGAAAACTCACTGTCAGTAGCGCAACGGCCAGCGCCAGCACCCCCGACAGGATGAAGATCCACCACGGGATCTCGATGCGGTAGGTATAGTTTTGCAGCCAGTCGTGCAGGAAGTACCAGGCGATGGGTGCGGCTAATAGCGACGCGACACCGATGAGATAGACGTATTCTTTGGAAAGCATCAGCACGATACTAGATAGGTTGGCACCAAGTACTTTGCGGACGCCAATTTCCTTGGTGCGTCGCTCGGCGGTGTAGGCGGCAAGGCCAAACAGACCCAGGCAGGAGATAAAAATCGTCAGTAACGCGAAGGCATTGATGAGATGGCCGACGCGCTCTTCGCTGGCGAATTTCTTGCCGTATTCTTCATCGGTAAATTTGTAGGCAAAGGGGTAAGCAGGAGCCAGTTTCTCAAAAATCGCCTGAGTATTTGCCACCGCCTCACGGGTATTCGCGCCTTCCCGGAATCGCAGATTCAGGAAGCTCAGATGCTCCTGATCGAAGAAAACGCCCGTAGGCCGCACGTTTTCGTAGGGCGAATCCATGAGCACATCGCCGATGACGCCTATAACGTGGTAGGTCTTGCCAAAGTAGGTCACCCGCTCGTCCAGCGGATTGGTGAGATTCATGGCTTTCACAGCCGACTCATTCAGCAGCACGGCGACGCTGTCGGTGGCGAAATCGCGCGAGAAGCCACGCCCCGATTTTAGTTCTATGCCAAAGGTTTCAAGGTAGCCGTAATTGGCGCCGATGGTTACCAGACCGATGCCTTTGTCGCCGCCATATCCCACACCATTCATATTCCAGATGTCAGTCATCGGGGCCTGCGTCCCCACTATTGAACTCACAAATCCAGCATCGAGCAATTCCTGACGTAACACATTCTCTTTTTCTTTGAGTTGGGCTGGGAATTCGGCCATGACCAGATTGGCGCGGTCGTACCCTACCGCTCGGTCTTTGGTGTAGCGCAACTGCTTACCGATTACTAGTACACTAATAATAAGTAGGATAGAAATAGAAAACTGCAAACCCACCATTACTTTACGGGGAATGCCCGCGCTTTTCCCGATGCGTACCGTATTGTTCAACGCCCGAATGGGCTGGAAAGAAGACAAATAAAGCGCGGGGTACAGTCCCGCCGCCATACCTGTAACCAACGTGATGCCCAAGCCGATGAGCCAGGCCGACGGGCTGGCGTAAGGCAGCGCGATCGCCTTATCCGTTAGCGTGTTGAACCACGGGAGTAAAATAACGACCAGCAAAACGGCCAGAGCAAAAGCCAGAAACGACAACAAATTCGACTCGCCCAGAAAACGCGCCACCAGCCGTCCCCGCGTGGAACCGACGGCCTTGCGGATACCCACTTCTTTGGCCCGCTGTTCGGAACGCGCCGTGCTGAGGTTCATAAAATTGATGCAGGCAATGAGAAGAACAAATCCCGCCACCCACATAAAAATCCTGACGTAGTCGATTAGCCCGCCCGCAACCTTGCCGTTCTCTAACTTGTCGCGCAGCCGCCAGTCGGGCATGGCATGGAGCATGAGGCTTTGCTCGACCGTCTCGTCGTTGTTAGTCAGAAAGGGCGCGATCTTGGCGGTAAATTGTTCGGGCGCAACCTGAGGTTTTAGCTGAATGAACGTTCTGACCACGTTGTTGCCCCAATTGTCGTTCAACGTTTTGTAAAAATCGTTCAAGATCGGGTTAAGGCTGTATGGCAAGATGCAGTCGAATTCCAGCGTCGAGTTGGCAGGTACTTCTGCCAGGACACCCGTCACCTTCACGTCGATTTCGTTGTTGAAGCGGACGATCTTACCCAGCGGACTTGCTTCGCCAAACAGCGAAGTGGCGGCTTTCTGGCTCAACACGATAGAACGCGGATCGGCCAGCGCGGTGGCGGCAGTACCTTCGAGCAGCGGAAACGTAAACATTTTCAGAAAATCCGGGTCGGCCAGAATCACCTCACGGTAGATTTTCTTGTCGCCGGCGGTCAGCAGTCGTGATGCTGGATACTCAACGCGGCTGGCGTGAGCCACGTCGGGGTAGGTTTGTTTCAAGCCCTCCGCCAGCGGGTAGGGCGTGTTTTTGTTGGTGTTTATCGTGCCATCCTGCTCCGAATTCCGCCCGACCTGGTAGATCGTACCGTAGTGGGCGTGGAATTGGTCGTAGGTTAGCTCATCATGCGCCCAAAGTGCGGCCAGGAAACTGCACGCCATGCCCAGAGCGAGCCCGGCGATATTCAGGAAGGTGTAGCCCCTGTTTTTCCAAAGACTGCGGAAGGCGATTACTAAAGAATGGGAGAGCATGGTTTGGGGGTTATGGTCTAGTTTGTTTTTTGTTAAAGGGCCAACGGTTAAGGCCCCGTGGCGTTAAAGGGTTAACGGTTCTCGGGTTTCAAAAGGAGAGCCTAGAATGCCGATTAACCGTTTAATTCAAAGGGAAAAGTTGCCTATTCCGACCGAAGACTTTCCACCGGATTTACCAATGCCGCACGATACGCAATAAAACCGACGATCACCGCCGTAAGTACCAAGGTCAAAAGCCCCGCCCCCACGAATACGGCGGGCTGGATTTCGATGTGGTAGGCAAAGTTTTCCAGCCATTCACCCACGGCGTAGTAGGCAATGGGCGCACCGAACAGCAACGCGATACCCACTAATACCACGTATTCCTTGGTAGCCGATTGAATGATCGAGAACGGCGAAGCGCCCAGCACTTTTCGGATAACGATTTCCTTGGTGCGGGCCACGGTCAGGAACATCGAGATGCCCACAATGCCCAAGGCGGCTAACACCACGGCAATCAGATTGAAATAGAAAAGCAGATCGGCGGTTTGGCGGTCTTGTTGATAGAGGTCGGACACCTTCGCGCCCAAATATTCTACCTCCAACGGAAACGGCTCGTTCATGCCGTCATACGCCGCCTGGATATGAGCCAGAATATCCGGCGCGGCGGCGGCATTGTACTTCACAATGCTTCTGCCGTCCATGCGGACATTTTTGCTGACCATGATAAAGTAAGGGTTCACTTTCTCGTGCAGCGAGAAAAGGTTGATGTCTTCGAAGATACCCGCCACCGTGAACGGAAAACCGACCTGTCCGTTTTCGGCCACATACTCGGGTTCGGTGACGATGGTTTTGCCGATCAGATCGTTGACCGGAATCTTTTGCCTAGCAGCTAATTTTTTGGCGGCAGTCTGATTGATCAGAAGCGCGCGGTTCGACTCGCCCGCCCGGATTGGATTTTCCGGGAAGGTTTTTAATCCGTAGGCTTGCAGGGCGGCGTAGTCGAGGTAAAGCTGGTGCGCATCGTCGTAAATCTCGTCGGTTCCTTGTAGTTTATAAGTCAGTTGGTTGAAGGGGGTGATACCGAAAGAAGAGCCGTTGCCCACCACTTCCACCTCGGGTAGTTGCCGAAGTTTTTCCTGAAAAATAGCCAGATTATCGGGGGATGAATAGGCATACAGAATATGCTCTTTCTCAAATCCCAGATCTTTGTTCTCGACAAAATCAATTTGTCGGGTCACGAAGTAAGAGACCGAGGTAATAGAAATCAGGATGACGAATTGGCTAATGACCAGATACTTTCGCACCGGAAAATTTTGGTAGAGATTGCTCCGCAGATTTTCCTTGAAGAGACTCACCGTGTTGCGCCACGAAAGCAACAAAGCGGGCAGCACGCTCGATAACAGCCCAATTATTGCGGCCAGGCCGACGACCGTCGCAAAAGTACCCAACTCGGCAAAAACGTTGGCCTCGACATTGGTACCCATCAGCGTATTGAAAGACGGAATCAAAAGCGAAATCGCCAGGGCGGCCACGGGTAGAGCGATCAACGCCAATAATACGCCTTCCAGCACAAACTGCCCGGCGATGGCAGCATTCATGGCCCCCAGTGCTTTGCGGACGCCGATGGATTTGCTTTGTTTCGATTTTAGCGCCAGGGAAAGATTGGCGTAGTTGAAGAGCGTAATGATGATGATAAAAACCGCGAAGCAGCCAATCAGCACGATGTAGTTGCGATTGCCCGGTGGTTTCAACTCATACAACAGATTAGAATCGAGGTGGATATCGGTAATGGGTTGCAGGAAGTGGCCCTTGTACAGCGGATCTTCGACTAGCCCCGGATTGAACAGAGGAACGGCGGCGTTGATCTGCTTTTCGGCGGCGGCTCCGTCATAACCGTCCTCGGTTTGCACGTAGATTCGGCTCCCCCAATAATCGAGCTTCGGCTGGCTCAAAACCATGTTGAAATCCACGTGCGAATTGAGCGGTACATCGTCGATAATTGCGGCCAGCGTGTAGTTTTCGCCATCTACCCTTATTTGCCGCTGCGTGAAGTCGGGTTGATTCAACGCCTCTTCGCCGAAGAGCTTCCTTGCCGTAGATGCTGTGAGGATCACTTTGCCGTAGCCATTGGCAAAGTCCTGAAAACTACCCTGCCGTAGCTGCCAGCTAAAAACGGAGGTAAAAGCCTGCGGCGTGTTGGTTGTCAGAATATTGTTTTCCTGAATCTTTTGCTCGCCAGCCTCCACAAATTCCAGGGCGTCCGAAGTGATGAACTGCACGGCGTCTTTCACACCCGTTGTCGCCTTCAGCGCCGCTATTTGTAGACGCTGTTCGTGGCCATTGGCGTCGCTCCAATTGGCAAAACCAATCACGCTGTACCCCTGTGAGCGGTAGTTGCGCGCCATGCGATAGACCGACTCGGCATTTTTGTGAAAGGTATCGTAGCTCAGTTCGTAGCGGATGTAGCCAATCGCGGCGTAAGCCACAAAAAGGCCAATGGTCAGACTCACCAGATTGATTAGGGTGAACGAGCGGTCGCGCAGGTAGGCGCGTAGGGTGATTTTCAGAGTATTTTTCAGCATGGTGGTTTTGTAAAAAAACCTATGCCTAAAAATTACTTTACTGAAAATCAGATTTTTACAGAAAATTAAAGACAAAAAAACGTCCGATTTCGGACACTTTGGTTCGGAATCGGACAGTCGGGCCAACCTTTCGCTCAAATCATACTCTCAATTTTTGTTATGCATCCTGCACCGATTATATTTGCTGATAATCAATAGATTATTTCTAAAGCCCTTCTTAATAAAAGAATAATGAATCAAAAAACTATTTCCCGCCGCCTGGCCTGGGTTTTGCTTGGTATAGGCTCGGTAATCTCCTGCAAAACCAAAGAAAAACCCACTGAAAAAACGCCCATTTCGCAAATCATCTGCGGCACCCAGCCGACCGACAAGTCTTGGTATGGCTCCGGCCAGAAAGCCCCGCTTTTCGATAGCCTGGGCAACCTGAGTTTTCCAATTACGACCGCCAATGAAGAAGTACAGCGGTACTTCAATCAAGGTATAATGCTGGCCGTGGGCTTCAACCACGCCGAGGCGGCGCGCTCTTTCTATGAAGCCACCCGACTGGATTCGACTTGTGCGATGGCGCATTGGGGCTTTGCTTACGTACTTGGCCCCAACTAAAATGCGGGCATGGAACCCGACAACTACCAACGTGCCTACACCGCCGTACAACGAGCGATACGGCTATCGGCAAACACTACCGACAAGGAAAAAGCGCTCATCAACGCACTAGCCAAACGTTACTCAGCCCAGCCTGTGGACGACCGCACGCCCTATGACCAATCCTACTCGCAGGCACTTAAGCAAATCCACCAACGCTTTCCCGATGACCCAAACATCGCCGCTCTTTACGTAGAATCTATCATGGATCTCCATCCCTGGGATTTGTGGGATAAGGGTGGAAAAGCACGTCCCTGGACGCCCGAAATCCTCGGGCGATTGGAAGATATAATGGTCAGTCATCCCGGCCACATCGCCGCGCACCATTTTTATATCCACGCCGTGGAAGCCTCCAAAACGCCCGAACGTGGCCTGAAAAGCGCCGAAGTACTGGGTAAGCTGGCACCAAACGCCAGCCATTTGGTACACATGCCTTCGCATATTTATATCCGCACGGGTTATTACCACGAAGGATCGCTGGTGAATCGGCGGGCGGTTGAGGTGGATAGTGCCTACATTACTGGCTGTTCGGCGCAAGGGGCTTTTCCGCTTACTTATTTTCCGCACAACTACCACTTCCTGGCCGCCACAGCTACCTTGGAAGGCAACAGCGATTGGGCCATAACGGCGGCGGATAAAGTGGCCGAGAACACCAATAAAAGGCTGATGGCGGAGCCGGGATGGGGTACTTTACAGCACTATTACACCATACCGTATCATGTGGCGATCAAGTTCGGAAGATGGAATGAAATCTTGCGCCGGGCGGAAGCGGATACCGTTAGCCTGAAATATCCTACCGCCATCCGCCACTACGCGCGGGGTATGGCCTTTGCAAGTCAAAGAAAAGCTGCCCAGGCCAGAGCCGAATTGAAAAAGTTGGAGCAATTGGTAACTGACCCGGACATCGCCAAACTGACGATTTGGGACATTAATTCGATGACAGCTATTCTCGAAATCGCCCGCCGCGTGCTGGAAGCTGAGATTTTGTCGCTGGAAAAAGATTTTGCTGGTAGCGCGCGGCTACTCCGCGAAGCCGTGGCGCTGGAAGACCAGCTCAACTACAACGAGCCACCGGACTGGTTCTTCTCGGTGCGTCACAGCCTGGGTCAGGTGTTGCTGAGAGCCGGGCGCTACGCCGAAGCAGAAGCAGTGTACCAGCAGGATTTAGCGAAGTTCCCAAAGAACGGCTGGGCTTTGTCCGGTCTGTACATCTCACAACATTCTCAGGGGCAAGAGGCGGAAGCTCGACAAACGAGGGCGGCATTGAATAAAGCCTGGGAATGGGCTGATCCAAATCTCAAGGGAAGTACCGAACCTATAATTTGAAAGTGTGCCGATCGCTGGTAGTGGTTTTGGTATAAACATCAGACTTCCGGCTTAGCCAGCAACACATCAATGAAATTATCATTGTTTCATCGCTAGCTAGTTGGCTGGAATTTCATTCAAAGTGTACCAGGCCTCCGAAGCCCACAGAGGCTGCCCGGCCACCGAGCGCAAATCATCCGGCAATCGGAAATACACCACGTTTTCTTTTCGCAGATTCGGGATTTCCAGATATAGCCGGGTGCCGTCGTCCGAAAGCGACATCCGGCTCACCTTCATGTCCGTCAAATCCATTTTCGGTCCGCCGTATTTTGGCGTAGGCTGGTACCACCACTGCTGAATCAGCATTTTCTGAAAATCAGCCTTGAT
>NZ_JBGSXF010000087.1:0-3361 GCF_041751555.1 Persicitalea sp.
GTCGTCGGGGTGCCGGGTTTCATTTTCCAGCGACGGTTGAAGACATGCTGCGGCACACTACCTACGCCCCAGCCGATTTTGGCGGGTTCGAGGTTGTTGAGAGCGATGCGCACGCCATCGGCGATGCGCTGGGCCAGGAAAGCCTGGTAGCCGTCCAGCGCTTCGTCGGTGTGCCAGCCCCGCCGCCGCTTTCCCTTGCCCCCGGCGCTGGTGCCGGAGTGCGTGTGGGTGGCGGCCATCAGCATCTTATCCACGGGCAAGCCGGTGACTTCGTGAACCTGTCGCTTTGCCTCGTCGAACACCTCGCGGTTAATCGAAACATTGTCGCAAAGCACGAAAACCAGCTTGGTTTCACCGTCGTCCAGGGCCAAACTACGGGCGTTCAGTTGGTCGTGGATGTGCGTTGCGGGGGGTGGAGTGCCGTAGTTTCCCACGATACCCTCGCCCAACGGCGGCGTAATGTTGCTGACGGAAGCTCCGGCCCGGAAAACCTTGTTTTGGGCGTAACTTGCGCTTAGTCCAATCGAAATCAACAGCAGAACAAGTAGGAAACCCGCGCGACTGACTAGTTTTTGAAATTTAGCTTTCTTCATAATAGCAAGAGGCTGGATGAAAGGATTTTTTACTACAAAGTCACTACCTGCCCGGTCCGCACCGACTCATCGCAGGCAAAGGCGATGCGTAGGCTGTTCACCGCGTCAGCCATGTGGTCGGTTAGGTCGGTGTTTTCGCGAATAGATTTGAGGAAATAGAGTTGCTCGCGGTCGCAAAGTCCCTGGTGGTCGGGTTCGTCGGTAAGGTTAATCCAAGTGTCTTCTTTGGCGAATTCATCGTTGTCGTTCAGCGCCGCGTGGTGGTAGCGAATCGACTCCGTCTTGGTGTGAGATTCAATGGAGGAAGATTTTCCCGCGCCGCCCGCTTCCTTAGCCACGATCGACACCGACCCTTTGGGCCCAATCACGTCTTTGACAAAAAAGGCCGTTTCGCTGATCATCGGCCCCCACCCAGCCTCGTACCAGCCCACCGAGCCATCCTCGAAGCGAATCTGCAATTGCCCGTAGTTGTAGTTGCCCGCCGGAATATCCTCCGTCAGCCGCGCGCCAATGGCGTTGACCTGCACAGGCTTTGCGCGCGTCATCTGGCACATGACGTCGATGTAATGTACCCCGCAGTCCACGATCGGACTTAGACTTTTCATCAGGTTGCGGTGCAGCGTCCACATGTCGGTTTGGCTTTGCTGATTGAGGTTCATCCGCATCACCAGCGGCTTGCCCAGCTCGTGCGATAGTTCCACGAACTTTTCCCACGAAGGGTGATGCCGCAGGATGTAGCCCACGACCAATTTCTTTCCGGCTTTGTTGGCTGCCGCCACGACACGCTCTGCGCCTTCCACCGAATCAGCCACGGGCTTTTCGATGAATACGTGGCAATCTTTCTCAAAAGATTTCACGGCAAATTCTTCGTGGGTGTCGGGGTAGGTCGAGATGCAAACCGCGTCGGGTTGGGTGGCTTCCAGCGCTTCGTCGAAGTCGTTGTACAACTTGTATTGTCCGCCCAATTTATCGTTCAGCCGCTCTTTGCTCTTGCCTGTCGAGACTAGTCCGCAAATTTCAAAGCCGTCCAGGTTGTGGTAAGCCGTGGCGTGTGAGGCGCCCATATTGCCGCAGCCTACGACAAGGATGCGTAAGTTTTTTTTCTGATCACTCATATTATTGTATTGTAAATTTTTGGGTTTAAAAATGCAGCCGTATGCGTAGCCATATATTCAAGGATGCGTGGCCTTCAATTTACTGAGAAGATCGTATAGCGTTTTAGTGATTTTCGGCGAAGCGTCCACTTCCAGGTAGCTGGATCGCGCCCGCCAGGTTTCGTAGCCACCCAGCCGATGGTGTTCGGGCGTGGGCAGGTAGCCGTTGTAGCCATTGGCCAGCGAAATGGTGAAAGTAGGCTTAAAAGGGCTTTTCTCTTTCAATTCCAGCCCTATTTCCACGAAAACCTCGCAGGGAATGGCAGTAATCGCCAGGTCGCCCAGCCGGAACGCCTGCAAAATGATGGGTACTTGATCGGGGTAGTTTTTGATGAGCGTCGTTTCGCGGGCGTAGATTTCCTCCCGAGACACCATGTTCGGCCCTTTGGCCGAGGCCACGATGTCGGTGGCGCGCTTCAACTCTTTGGCATCGGGCTTGCGCACGCCCAGCGAAATTTCGGTTTGCCGGGCGTCAAGAGAAATCCAATCTCGGTACTCAATCGTTTGGTAGACTTTGTAGGCTTCGGCGGCAACCACGTTGGCCACGGCCCGCATTTTCTCGTAGGGCTGGGTAGGCCTCGGTTTTTCGCCGCCAAAGTCGATGTTGTTGATGTTGCCGCTTGTCCCGTTAGACATCATTGCCACGAAAGCAGGGCCATCCTCAATGGTACATAACAACTGCTTCATCCGCTCGGCGAACATGCCGTAGTAATCGGCCGAAATCTCGCCTTTCGCCGTACCGCCCACGTAATGCAGCGAGTAGTTGGCCAGCAGGGCCAGCGGGCGTCCTTCGGGTGTTTGTACCGAAATGACTGGAATCTCCGGGTCAATGGGTCCGGCGGGTTCGAGCAAGTCGGGATTGCCCACGCCGGGATTCATCCGCACCTTGTCTTCGGTACCGAACGGGTTGGGCATCGCCGTACCGGGCTTCATCCGCCAGCGGCGGTTAAAGACCTGCGAAGGTTCGTGGCCCACGCCCCAGCCGATGCGGGCGGGGGCCAGGTTGTTGTTGGCCCGGATGACTGCGTCGGCGATGCGTTCGGTCAGGAATTTGGTGTAGTCCGCGTCGGGGTCGCTCTGAAACACTGAGCAGGCCGTTCCGGCGGAGTGGGTGTGCGTGGCGGACATCATCATACGCTCTGCCGGAATCCTTGTGACCGACTGCGCGCGCTGCTTGGCGGCGTCCAGGATTTCGCGCGGCACCATGCACAGATCCGAAACGACAATGGCCAACTGTATGGTGCCGTCGTCCAGTACTAAGGCGCGGGCGTGGGTCTCGTCGTGGATACCCGTAGTGATCACGTCCTGCATGTTGCCATTGATGGAGGTGCCAATCCGGGGTGTAATGTTGCTGGTAGCTGCCCCGGCACGGAAAACCTGACCAGCCTGCTGACCGTAGAGCGGGGAGCCACCCGTCAGCAAAACCCCAATCAAAAGGAGAAAAGACGTCAATGCAGATTTAGCTTGCATTTTATTTTTATATAAAACTTTGAATATCAATTTACTAACAAAGACAACACCTACCTCAATCTCGAAAAAAGCACGAGCAACTCCGCCACAATCTTCCGCGACGCCTCCACCTCCACCCGGTTGGTGCCGAACCAGGTTTCGTAG
>NZ_JBGSXF010000088.1:0-8167 GCF_041751555.1 Persicitalea sp.
ATCGACATTGGTGGCGGCACGTCGGACGTGGTTGTTTTTAAGTCGAGTCGACCAATTTTGCTGTCGTCGTTCAAGTTTGCGGCTAATGCCATTTTTGGCGACGGCTTCTACGAATTCGGTGCGACTTCCAATGGCTTAATCAAGAAGTACGCGTCGCATTACGAGAATCTATTAAGCGCCAACAAGCAGTACGATTTGATGAAAGTCCTTGATTCGATTAAGGACAAAAACAAGTCCGAGGACATCATTGCGTTTCTATTTTCGCTCGAGAAAAACTACCGCATCCGGGATGCCCACATGTTTTCTTTCAATGCTTTATTGGCCGAGGACAATGACTACAAAATCATTTTCCTGTACTTCTACTCCGCCATCATTTATCACGTGGCGCAGCTGATGAAGACGAATCTACCGGAAACCGACTTACCCAAGAATATCGTGTTCAGCGGTACGGGCTCCAAAATTCTGAGCATTATTACCCGCAATCAGCGGACACTTTCGGAATACTCCGAACTTATTTTCACCGCCGTTTTCGAAAAGGACTTTGGCCCGGAAGATTTGGTAATTAAGGCCGAAAAAGATATTCCGAAAGAACTGACTTGTAAAGGCGGCCTGATGACTGATCCCGAGGATTTGAACATCAATATAAAAAATATAAAAGCCATTCTGACGGGCTTGAAAGATGAATCGATCACGCGCCTTCGCTACGCGGATTTGACCAATGAAGTGCAAACGGAAATCACGGATTACGTCGCTGATTTTAATCGTATGTTTCTTGATCTGGACAAGAAGATGAGCTTCTCGGACAATTTCGGCGTGTCGTACAGCGCGTTGGAAATATTCAAGAATGGACTCAATCGTCACCTGCGGGATTACCTGGCCGAGGGGCTGGAATACACTAAGAAAATGGACGAAGTGCGCTCGGATGAGAAGGAAATCGAAGAAACCTTATTTTTCTATCCCATTATCGGCGCGATTAACCATTTGTCGAAGCAATTGGGGGAGCTGACGCCCGTGAATAGTTGATTGCTATCTGGTTTGTATCTGAACTAAAACTGGTCGAAGATTAAAATTGGGAGAAATCTTAAAGCAACATTAACCAATGGAGGCATTTAGCAATTCGAGAGATAGAGAATTAAAAAAGCTGAGGGAGGAAGTCAAAGAGCTTAGGGATAAGGTTTTGGGGCTTGAAAATGAATTTAAGCAATTGCGAGGAAAGATATTGAGTGCGGCCGTCCCGATGGAGATAACTAAATCAGACAAGGTTGACCATGCAGCCCAACCGAACAAGAGTCAAGTTTCGCAAACTATGCCAGCACCGACACCAGAAAAAACGGTGCATAATTTTTACCTCTCCACGCCCAATTCCGACGGTAGTTTCAACAATAGTTCGGCTAATCCGGCCTACAAGGAAGGCGCATCCATCTACAAATTCCAAAATACTAAGGATAACCACGCCAAATTTAAAATAGATGAAAACGACGCTTCCGTAAAGTTGGCTTTGGCTTATCCCGATAAGAATATAGATCCCGTTTGCGACGCTCTGAACGCATTTGACCCCAAAGCCCGCCGAATCTTCACCGTCGAGCCAGGCATCGCTGAACTCGCGGGCGACAATAAGTGGAAGGTCATTACCAAAGCCCGCATCCGGTATGAGAGTTGAAGTCTTTGAAACGTTCCTGATCGGGATTATCATTTTCATCCAAATCGTCGTCTTTTTCCGCACCCGTCGCCAAATCAATATTTTCCGAAATATTATTCCAAAAACGGAGGCGTTGAGCGTGGCAAAAATTCGCCTTTTCCTGGTGGATTTGGAGCGGCTTTCGCCGCGAGTGATTCTGGAAAATATTGGGAAATTTCAGGGAAAGTACCAAGGCACATCGGGCATTTATTTAGAGGATGCAAATGCGTATCAGCAGGACACTCCGCATCCGATCGCCAATTTATCTGAAAGTGATGAAGAACAGGAAAAATCGCTTCCCAAGACGCAGGTCAACATCATCGACAGCAAGGCCGAGATCAACCCGATTTTTACCAATATTTTATTTTCCCTCAACAATTACCTCATCCGTAACCGGGGGGCTTCGTCAGATTTTAGTTTGATGAAGGACATCGTGGAGCGGAACGTCAGCGCGGTGGAAGAAGACATCAATTTGTCCATCAGCGTACCTCTGTATTTGGGTTTGATGGGTACCATGCTGGGGATCGTCATTGGCCTGTTCAGTATGCCGGACATGGCCGTCGCGGTGGATGCGCAAGCCAATAATCTGCTGCTGAACGACGGAATTTCGTCGCTGATCGGCGGGGTAAAAATTGCTATGATCGCCAGCTTTACGGGTCTGGCACTCACCATTATCAATTCGGGGGGTACTTTCAAAGGGTCAAGAACGCTGGTGGAAGCGCGGAAGAATGAGTTTTATACTTTCATGCAGGTGGAACTGCTGCCGATCATCAATCAGGGCTTGGCGGCAACGCTGGAATCCTTGCAACGCAACCTGATGAAATTTAACGGTGAGTTTACGGACAACCTCAAAGACCTGTCGGGAATTTTTGCCTCCAACACCAAGACCGTTTTGGCGCAGCGGGATTTGCTGGAATCCATCGACAAGATGAAGGTGTCGGAAATGACGCAGTACAACCTTACGGTGTTGCAGCAATTAGAGCAGTCGGTGAAGCAGTTTGAGAAATTCAACGGCTCGATGATGAATGTCAACGCCTTCGTCACCAATTCGGAGCGCATCGTGGACCGGACCAACCAACTGCTGGAACGGACGGAGAATTTCAAATCAATCGCCGACAATTTGAACAACAAGCTCAACCAAAGTCAGCAACTCATGGAGTTTTTGGCGGCACATTTCAGCAATCTTGAACAGCATAAATCTTTCACGGCCAACGCCGTGGCCGACGTGGGGCACGCCATTTCGGATTCTTTCAAGGACTTGGAACAGCACATCCTCAATTCCAGCGAGGCCGTGAAGCAGTTCACCGTGGACGAAACCGAATCGTTGCGTCTGGCGCTATCGGGCAGCCAGAACAGCCTCCACAACTTGAAGCATTTGTCCACGATTACGCAGGAGGTATCGCAATTCAAGGACAGTGCGACTTCACAGAGCGAAAACACCCGGCAGGGCCTCAACGAACTGAACGGGAAGATGGCGGCTTTGCTCGCACTACTGGAAAAGACTGAGAAAGACCGCGCCAATCGCAAACTCGGCGCGCGCTTAAAGCGAATGTTTTCCGGAAAATAGCCGAGCATGAGATCTCAAAACTCCGGTTTTTTCTGGCCTAGTTTCGCCGACTTGATGACGAGTCTGTTCTTCATTATGCTGGTACTGTACGTGCTGACGTACCTGAAACTCACTAACCAGCAGCGCGTTACGCAGCAGCAACTCAACAAGATAAAAGAAGTGCAGGCGGCAGTAAAAGAACTACCTCGCAAGTACTTTGCCTACGACTCGGTCTATAAGCGATTTTCGCTGGTGCAGAATATTCAGTTTGCCCAAAAAAGCGACGTTATTCGGAGTAGTGATATTCAGTACTTAGTCAATGTGGGCAAATCCATCAGCAACCTCATCGACACGCTTAAAACTAAGTACGCCGGGCAGGACATTAAGTACGTGGTGATTATCGAAGGTATGGCGTCAAAAGACAACTACCTTGATAATTATACGCTGAGCTACAAACGGGCATTGGCAGTGCAGAACCTCTGGAACGCGCGGAATATTCGATTCGACCAAACCATCTGCGAGGTGCAAGTTGCGGGTTCAGGTACGGGAGGTATCGGGAGGTTTCCACGCTCGCAGGAAACCCAAAACCAGCGAATTCTGATTCAGATCGTACCTAAGATCGGGGAAATAAAGGTCGAGTAGAGGTCAGCCCCTTTTCCTTTTCTCCATCCTCCTCTCCTCCTTTTTCCTTAAAATTTAGGACACCGCGTCTTCTTCCGTTGCTGCGCAAAGTACCGCGTCGTCAGCACGTACTGCACCTTCACGCTCAGAAAAATGTACGAGTCCTTCACCTTGGGGTTACCGCGAATGAAGCCCGGTTGCCGGGGCGCTTCACCAACTTCGGGACTGCGGTCAGAAAGTCGCCGGGCCAGATCGCTTGGTAGCTGGTCAGGCTGTGGGAAAACGCTGCTGGCGTCGTCGAGGTAGTCGGAAGTCAGGAAATTACCGCAGAGTTCCAGACCGAGTCCCCAGCGGTCGGTGAGTTTGAGGGTGGCACCCAAACCCGCTACTATCAATAGCGGCGTGCGAGAGTACTTTACGCCTTCGGTAGTCAGCGGTGGCAGGCTGTACCAGGTACCGTCGAGTTGGGCTTTGGGATTCAGGAAGGTTGTGCCAATACCTCCAAAAAGATAGGGATTGACCTGCGCCTGCTGCGAAAAGGCGAATAAATCGCCCTGTGCCCCGACGTAAAAATCGGGGTTATGGGTGCGGAACGATAAGTTGTTGATGAAATTTCGGGAGTTCTTTTGATCGGCTTGTAGCTGGTAGTAGCGCAGTTCGCTTCGCAAGCTGATGTGCTCTGAGAGGCGGTACAAACCACCCAAGGCTAAGTTTGGTCCGAGTCCCAAGTGTGCGAAGTCCACACCGTCGCTGAGGTCGCCCTGATAGTAGGCTACACCCGCACCACCGATAATCGTGATGACGCCTCGCGGTGGAATATGGCTGCCCAAGCCTTCGATTCTAGCTTGGGCTAGTGTGTTTTGGCAGTCAACCAAACCAAAAAATAGTAAAATAGCGAAGGGGAGTAATCTGCTCATAGCTGGACGTACTGCTTTGCTTGTCAACGAAGCGGTGCGTAAATATCATGCGTTCTTCAAAAATAATCGGCAGAAACAAAACTTAAAGGTCTTCCTCCTCCATGTTCAATCAACCACTTTTCTTGCCAAAAAAGACCCCTATCAGCATTCCAGAACTACTTCCCAGCAAGCCGTAAATCAGCGGTGGATATTCCGTTTCCAACCAAACGCAGAGCAGCCACACGCTCAGCCCGGCCATCATCGATAGCAGACAACCCATCGCGTTAGCTCGCCGCCAATAGATCCCTGCCGCCAGAGGTACGAACAGCGACACCAAACTAAAAGCCGACGACTCAGCCACAAGTTCGAAGATGCTCTCACGAGTATTGGCCATGAAAATACAGATGAGCGTAATGACTACCACTCCCACACGGATGATTAACAAAAGCTGCCGGTCAGTGAGATCGGGACGAAAAAACTTGAAGACGTTTTCGCCCAGCACCGCCGCCGGGGCCATGATGGCGCTGCTCGTCGTGCTGAGAATGGCCGACACCAACGCTCCAAAAAACAAGATTTGCAACGGCAGTTCCGTGTGCAGCAGCACCATTTGCGGAATAATCATTTGTCCGTCCTGTTGTTCTAATTCAGGATAAAGCAGATGGCCACAGAGCGCAATGAAAAGCGGAATGAGCGCCACGCTCAGGTACATGAAGGAGGAAATCAGCGTGGCCCGCACCGCCGTTTGGGCCGAACGAGCCGACATTACGCGTTGGAAAACATCCTGCTGAGGAATCGACCCCAGCCCAATCGTGATCCAGGCGGCAAAGTATTCCACTGAACCTTTGAAAGTAAACTCGGGATAAAAGCGGAAGAAGCCGTCGGGTAGTTTTTCGGTGATGCGGTCCAGGCCATCCGTTTTTTGGTAGAGTATCACAGCGACGATGCTCAGGCCAACGATAATCAGGATCGTTTGCAGGAAATCCGTAATTGAAATGGACCACATTCCGCCCCAGACGGTATAGAGAATCACTACTGCTGAACTCAGCAGAATGCACTCTGTCAGCGACCAGCCCAGCACGATTTTCAGCACGATACCCATCGCCATGAGTTGCGCGGCGATCCAACTGAAATACGAAGGAATGATAAGCATCGCCGACAACAGTTCCGCCCGCCGCCCGTATCGAAGGCGGTAGTAGTCACAGAACGTGATGATGTTCATTTGGTAAAAGCGGCGGGCGAAGAATATCCCAACCAGAAACAGGCACAAAGACGCTCCGAACGGGTCTTCGATAACGCCCAGTACCCCGTGCTGAACAAATTCGGTGGGCGCGCCCATGATGGTTTCGGAGCCGAACCAAGTGGCGAAGGTAGCCGATGCCGCCAGCAACAGCGGCAAATTACGCCCGGCCAATACAAAATCCTGCGTAGTACTGACCCGCCGCGATGCCCACAACCCTATCCCAAGATTCAGCAGCAAATAACCAATGATCCAGAATCCCAGCATTCCAATTACGGTAGAAACGCGGCATGCCGCGTCTCACGGGTGACAGCAACCTCGCAACAGCAAAATTTAAAACTTCAAAGCCCCCGGCAGGTACTTCGCCACCAAATCCTCGTAGTAAGGACGAAGCTTCTTCCAATCGGGCGGGGTAGGTACTTTGGAATACAAGTCGTAGGGATTGAACTTCTTGACCCAGGCGAACATCTCCCGATCGCGGTCATCCATCAGGTGGTCGTACGCCTCTTCACGGTGCTGAGAATAAAATGAGTGATAGCGCAGCATATATTGCCCTTCTTCGGGCATCCCGTGTTTCGTCATTTGGTACACGTACTCATCATGGCCCCACGACATATGAACGTTGTCAAGGCCGCAATTGGGTTCATAGACGCCATACTTAGTGTTGTACCGCTCATCGTGAGTGTCGGGGTTGGCGGCAAAGTATTCGGGATAAACGATCTTATCGGAATGGGCGCAACCGACCGGAAATGTATCTCCCACAACGGCCCACTGCGGCTCGCCAAACAGGCAAAGTACCTTACCCATATCGTGCATCAGCCCTACCAACACAAACCAATCGGGATGGCCATCGGCACGGATAGCTTCGGAGGTTTGCAGCAAATGCTGCCACTGATCTAGGTCAGTATCGGGATCGGAGTCGTCGACGAGGGTATTCAGAAAATTGAAAGCTTCCCAAATCGGCATTTCTTTCTTGTCGAATTTGAGGTAGTCATTTTCTTTTTCGCGCACGAAATCGTACGTCTGATAGGTGTGGTTGAGCCGATAAAACTCCCGCACCGTGTCGCGTCCCGGTTCGTCGTAATTGCGATAATCTTCTTTGGCTTTCTCGAAAGGTTCGGGGTAGCGGGTCAGAACGTCGTCTTCCCAGACATCGAGACTCGGCAACGGATTTTGGGCATCAGTTTTCATATTGGCGATTTTTTTCAGTTTTAGAAGGATAAAATTACTGTTTTTTTGACAAAAAAAGTTTAGCCCGTTCAAAGTCAAAGGCAGATTTCCTTACTTTACGAAAATCCATACCTTTGTTTTTTCCTGAAATACACTCAATCACATAATTCTGACCAAGCCGTTAGCCATCCGGAACACCGGACCGTGCTGACTGCTGACCGCCCCTCCACATGGCTCAAATCGTTACCATTGGCGAAGTACTGCTGCGCTTGAGTACCCCCGGTTTTTCCCGCTTCGAACAAGCCCGCTCCTTCGACGTCACCTACGCAGGTGGCGAGGCCAACGTCGCCTCCGCCCTCGCCTATTGGGGGCATCATACCGCACACGTCACCCGATTCCCCGACTCGCCCATTGGACGGGCGGCGGCGCAGTACCTGCGCTTTCACGGGGTGGACGTTTCGCACGTTCAGTACGGCGGGCCACGCATGGCGGTCTATTACCTCGAAACGGGCGCAGCCCTACGCGGTAGCCAAATCGTTTATGACCGGGCGGGATCGTCTTTTGCCACGGCCGATCCGAAGTCGTACGATTGGGACGAAATCCTTAAAGACGCCACCTGGTTCCATTGGGCGGGTATCACGCCCGCGCTGTCGCAGGAGGCCGCCGACGCCTGTTTGCAAGGTATTCAAGCGGCCCGTAAAAAGGGCATCACAGTATCAGGCGATATTTTTTACCGCTCCAACCTCTGGAAATACGGCAAGACACCCGGCGACGTCCTCCCCGAGCTTACCGCTGGAACCGACATCGTGATCGCTAACCACATCAATGTCAAAGAAATATTCGGCATTGAATGCAGCGATTTCCCGGACGCTTGCATCAAATTACAAAAGGCATTTCCGCAGGTGAGCCGCGTCGTGGACACGCAACGCACTTCCCGCAGCGCGAGTCACAATCTGATAAAAGCTTTTCTCTGGAATGGCAAAACAATGTTGGAAACCGTCGATGTGGACATTAATCCC
>NZ_JBGSXF010000089.1:0-2142 GCF_041751555.1 Persicitalea sp.
GGCTTTGGCCCATGTTTCGGCCTCTGCGTCATCCTTGGGAGGGTTGATATGAAAGTCGCGGCGGTCGGGGCCTTTCACGCTTTCGATCATGTCGCTGAAATAATAGACCCGCACTTGCGCCCCGTCTTCGGCGGCTTTGGCAATAATGGGCAGGCTGGCCAAAATGTCCGTCATTTGGTTCGAGGCGCCCGTGTTCTGCTGATTGAGTTTGGCCATAGCCTGACGCAGGAAAATGCCTTTTTCCCGTTGCAGCGACATCTGGAAGGCCGTTTCGATGGTTTCGCGGTCGGTGGCGTTTGCGTTTTCGATGCTTTCTTTTTCGGAGCGCACCGTTAGGGAGAGTGCTTTTGCTTTTGAGGTGTTTTCGTGGATGAAGTAAATTTCCAATTGGTCGCCCTTGTTTGCCATATTACGCTCCACGAGATCGTTGAGCGCCTGGTGGTACTTCTGCTGCACGAAGGCTTCGTTGACGTTGACACTCTGCGTTTTGTCCAAAAACACCAGCGTGTGGACGGGCGCGTCGGGCGGGGAGGTGGTTTCTTCGGCGGGAAGCAAGCCGCAGGCGGCGTTCAGGCCGATCAGACCTAGGAAAGCCAGGAAAATTGGGATCGAGAGAAACTTCATGGCGGGGCTATGTGCTTTATTTTTGGCAAAACTAGATACTTGAAAATTAACCTACAACGCGAAACGGACGAGCGGACGGAATATTTTGCCCTGTTTCGTTGTTGGTTCAGAGTATCGGATGTGCTGTAATAGCAATTGTCCGGGAATGAACCTACATTGAGTTGACCATTTTGTTTTTCGAAGAATCATGCGTTTTTTTTCAAATTTTGCCGGAACACTTTGCCTGATCGCCCTTTTGGCTGGCTGTTCCGAAAATAAAACTACCGAAACTACCCAGCAAGAGTCGGTTGCGCCGAGCGAGACGGCCACGGCTGCACGTGGGGAACCTACTATTCTCTTTTTCGGCAACAGCCTGACGGCGGGCTACGGTGTCGAGCCTTCTGAAGCATTCCCGGCATTGGTTCAGGACAAACTCGACTCGCTGGGTTTGTCATATAAGGTAGTCAACGCGGGCGTGAGCGGCGAAACTACCTCCGGCGGCAATAGCCGCATCGACTGGGTGCTGCGTCAACCCGTGGATGTTTTCGTCCTGGAACTCGGCGGCAACGATGGCCTGCGCGGCATCCCGCTCACCGAAACGCGCCAGAACCTGCAAGCAATCATGGACAAAGTGAAGGCTAAGTACCCCGCCGCCAAAATCATCCTGGCCGGGATGCAGATTCCGCCCAGCATGGGGAGAACCTACGCCACCGAATTCCGCGACCTTTATACCGAATTGGCCGAAGAAAACGACGTCACCTTGATTCCCTTTCTGCTGGAAGGCGTGGGCGGCATTCGCGACCTCAACCAGGCCGACGGCATTCATCCGACGCCCGAGGGACACCGAATTGTGGCTGGCAATGTGTGGGAGGTGTTGGCCAACGAATTGTAAACTTTGTCCGATTTAAAATCCATGTCAAAATACCTCTTCGCCGTCTTATTTTTGGCGGCAATTCCCGGCTTTCTTTTTGCCCAAAAACCCACCTTCACGCATCAGGACACGCTGCGTGGTTCCATCACGCCCGAACGAGCCTGGTGGGATTTGACCTACTACCACCTCGACATCGCCGCCCATCCGGCGGATAGCAGCCTCGATGGCAGCAATACGGTATTTTACAAAGTGATGAAGCCCCACCAAACTATGCAAATCGACCTGCAACCGCCTTTGGCCATTTCCAGAGTCACGCAGGATGGGCAGGAATTAAAGTTCCGCCGCGACTGCAACGCTTATTTTATTTCTTTACAAAAGAAACAAAAAGCCGATCAGTATGAATCGGTGCAGGTTTTTTATTCTGGAAAGCCCAAAATCGCTATCAATCCGCCCTGGGAAGGCGGCGTGCAGTGGGCGCGCGACAGTAACGGGCAGCCGTTCGTGGCGACGAGTTGCCAGGGCCTGGGCAGCAGCGTATGGTGGCCCTGTAAGGACCACATGTACGACGAAACCGACAGCATGCTCATCAGCATCCGTGTTCCTAAGCCGCTGATGAATGTGTCGAACGGGCGACTGCGGAAAGTGACCGAAAATGCGGACGACACCCG
>NZ_JBGSXF010000090.1:0-4072 GCF_041751555.1 Persicitalea sp.
GAAAAGGTGTGAGGGACTAATTCCGAGCATAGTTCTGTTTGATAGGCCGCCCCGTAGTTCACCGCTCACTCCTTCGGATCTTCTGGTATTGTACTTTTTAAAGTTAATGATTATCTCACAAATCTAAGGGGCCGCCCCGCACAGAGCGACAAAGTTTTCAGGCGCAAGCCATACTTTGTCGCTCTGTGGCTTTGGAACTTTGTCGCTTTAAGAAAAACGCTACCTTTCCCTCCCAAGCAACACCATCATCATCTTCTCGGCGGCGATGCTACTCTTGGTTTTTATAAAATCACGGGGCGTGTCGTCGCCGATTTCGTAAGTAATGCCCACGGCGTTGAACTGAACGAAAAACCAGCCTTTGCTCACTGGTTGGCCGACGTTAGAGGGGGAAATGTTGGGTTCGTAATCGGGAATTGACTTTTTGATTTCGTTTAACCAACTCTTAGCAAAATTAGGGTAAGCCGTGGCCGTATCGGAGTTATTGGTGTAGTATACGTCTTCGTACGTGGAGTGAAAATCCAGGCCGAGGACTACTTTGGACTTGCTCTTATCGGCGAAGTCAATGATGTACTTAGCCATCTGTTTGGTTTCCGGCTGATTGTAGCGATCCCAGTCACGGTTGAGGTCAATGCCCCCCGCGTTATGCCGCCAGTGGCCCAGATCCACACCATCGGGATTCTGCATCGGGAAGAGGAGTACCTGGTACTTTTGCTTGAAAGCGCGTGTCAGTTCGTCGTTTTCGAGCAGTCTTTCCACAAAGTACAAAAAAGCCGTTTGCCCGGTAGTTTCGGGCGGATGCTGGCGGCTCATGAGGACGATGATTTCTTTTTGTTGCTTTTTATTTTTTGATAAAGTTACAGTCCTTAACGGGCGTCCAAGCTTGCTTTTTCCGTAAGTACTTACCTTAGTTTCCGGGTTGTTTCTTTTCATTTCTCCCAACCACTCTTGCAGATGGTCGGTAGTGAAAAGCTCTTGTCCAGCTATCCAGAGGGTATCCTGGCTAAGATTCAGCGGAAATTGCACATTGCCGCCCCGTTCGGCAATTTGGTTGCTATCCAGGTCGGTCCAGCTTTTTCCATCCATGGATAATTTAGGGAGGTAGCGGTGCTTCCCGTTTTGGTAGTTGATGTTTAGATAAATCTTCCTTGGCGTTTCGCTCCAAAGTTTGAAAGCATACCACGGGCTGGGATTGATTGGCGTATTTTCCGGCTCGATGGTAACAGTGAAAGTACTATCGTTTTCTGCTTTAAAATCGTTTAATCTGGCGCCATTGAATTTGTTGGACGCCGACACGCCCGAGGTAGTCTGGTAGATTTTCTTCTCCTGTTGTCGAATCGGTTTAGACTCCGTATCGACGTAATTCGGGAATTCGTGCGAGCGGATGTTCGGCTGGTAAATTTCCCTTTTGCAACCAATAATCAGGAACGTGAACAAGATAGGGCAAAGTAGATGTTTCATTCAAATTATCGTAAGTGGCAAAAAAAATCTATCAATATATTTCTGAATATCGCAGAATTTGCTTCTTGGGTACTGGTTGTAATCGAAACACCAAGGGGGCAACTTTAGAAAACTTTCTACTTTTGGGTCGCAACTCGAACGAGGGATGAAACATTCACTCAGTTGCTTCCGCGATGCAAGCGTAAAAGTACCATATTTCCTTCGCGCTAAAAACCAGGTACCTGCTAGTGAAATTGCCCAATAAGTTGCCAGTGAGAGCAAGGGCAGCTGCCCTGTAGAAAATCGAGTCAGCATTGCGTTCGTGAATTGAATCCACCATTTTTACCATACCATGATTGTAAAATCAATCCCCATAGGCTGGGAAATCATCTACCAGCGAGCCCACGGTCTCTTGGCGGCCAAGTTGGCCTACCACTGGAAAGTTGCCGAGCGACCTCCGCATTTTGTGGAGACATTATTGGCCATCGCCGAACACGACGATGGCATTTCCGAGTCTCGCACTCCTGAGAATCTGACCGAAGCCGGAGCACCCAAGCATTTTCAGCTTTTGGGTCGCTCGGCCGAGCAATACCGTAACGTGATGGAAATTTCTGCTTCCAAAAGCCGTTGGAATGCCCTAATGACTTCCATGCACACTACTTTTTTGTATGAGGATCAAAAATACGAGGACAAGGACATTGAAGAGTTTGTAAAAGAGCAACACAAATTTCAAATAGTACTTATTAAAGAGTTCAAGATAAGCCGTAAAGCGGCAGAAAGTGCTTACCGATTCGTGGAGTGGTGCGATGCACTCTCGCTACTACTTTGTATGGATAAAATCCAGCCTGAACAGCGACGGATGGATATCAGTACTGGTCCCGATGGCACAACCCACCAAATCTGGCAGGACGAGAAAGAAAACTTGCGCGTGGAGCCATGGCCCTTCGAGGTGGATGCCTTTGAAGTCGATGTAGAATACCGAGAGTTGGGGCTCTTGCAATTCAAAGACGCTAAGGAATTGGACGAGAACTTGCAAACCGCCGAAGTGAAGACTAGAACCTGGAAATTTTGTCAATAATGGTAGAGATCCGATTTATCGCGTCTCTATATGCGCAGTAGTAGTTAGTTTTGAGCGCTTCCGTGCTTTATCAGATATTCAAAAACATAGAGAATCAAACCATGATCAACCGTCGCCAGGCACTTGCCGGACTTGCCGCAACCGCAGCCCTATCTACTCTTCCAAATCGTGTTTCCGCTGCTAAGAACGCCGAATCCTTCAAATACGCCCTAAACATGAGTACTCTGCGGGGGCATAAGTTGGGCTTCATGAAAGAAATTGAAGTGGCTTCGAAAGCGGGTTACCACCACGTCGAAATCTGGATCAACAGCTTGCAGGACTACCTGAAAGGCGGTGGAACCGTCACCGACGCCCGCAAACACCTCAGCGATTCGGGCATCGTGGTAGAAGACGCTATCGGATTTGCCCAGTGGATCGTGGATGACAAAGACACCCGCGACAAAGCAGTAGAACAGCTTAGAGTGGAAATGGGGATGCTGGCCGAAATTGGTTGTAAGCGCATTGCCGCTCCACCAATGGGAGCTACGAAGGACGCGGGGCTGGATTTGAAAAAAGCCGCCGAGCGCTACCATACCATTCTCGACTTGGGCGATAAGATGGGCGTAGTTCCGCAGTTGGAACTCTGGGGTTTTTCCAAGAACCTCAGCCGCCTGAGCGAACTGATGTACATTGCCATTGAGAGCGGACATCCCTCTGCACGGGTACTCATGGATGTGTACCATCTTTATCGAGGAGGCTCTGGTTTGCAGCAAGCGGCTTGGGTGGGAAAGCCGTACATCGAGGTGTTCCACGTCAACGACTACCCCGCCACTCCCGCTCAAGACGTCATCACCGACGCCGACCGCGTGTATCCCGGTGATGGGGTAGGGCCTATGAAAGAGTTGTTTACGATCCTGAGGAATCCCGAAAAGCCCGTCATCCTCTCGCTTGAAGTATTCAACCCAGCCTATTACGCTCAAGATGCGTTGCTGGTTGCCAAAACCGGTTTAGCTAAAATGAAACAAGCAACAGCAGGAGTGTAGGTAGTAGATGAGACAGGACGACCGCCTGCGCGGGAGTGAAAATTCAGCATTCAGCCAAAATCAAGAAGAGGGCGAAAGTCAACCGACTCTCGCCCTCTTTGGTAATTAAAATCATTGATTTACCGTCTTCAATTATCGACTAGATTGTTACTGGATTCCTGAATATGGCAGAAATCATTTTACCATCTTCGGGCATTTCTTCAACGGTGCATTGATATACCTTACCCCCCTGCATGATCGTTTCAATGGCGGCTTCCGTTAGCAGGTCTTTTGTTTCGGGTGTAGCGGCGGGTTCAATTTCCAGTTCGTAAAGTTGCTGGTTGAAAACGCCCCAAATCGCGGCGTTTTCCTGCACGAAAAGCGTTTCAACTTGTCCGGTAAGGGCGGCTTTAATAACTTTATCTTGGTCGGAAGAAGCCCAGTCGCCGTTGGCGAGTTCGGCGTACTTGCCGAAGCGCTCATCACGTTCTTCACCAAATTTTGCTTCCATGAATTCCCAGGCTTTGGCGTGGAGGACGGTGGCATCGTCTTCGGT
>NZ_JBGSXF010000091.1:0-2143 GCF_041751555.1 Persicitalea sp.
GGCGGGGACAGTCGTGGAATTTTTGGTGAAAGTACTGATGTAAAACGTCCCGCCCTGCTTGTAGCGACTGAAGCGACTGCCCGCGCCGTAGGTCAGGCCCGAGTTGACGCGCAGAGCGTCGTTGAGCCAAGAGGTAAAGCGCCCACCCAAAATGGTGTTGACCACCAACACCGGAATGTAGTCGGGGTTGTCGTAGGCCACGCCTTTGCCGCCGATGAGAAAGGTAGTTTCGCGGGCGTCACCCTTATTGACAAGCAACACACGACTGTTGGGGAAGTCGATTTTCGGGGTTGCGCCCTTGGCGGCGGATGATTTTTCTGTCTTCCAGTCTCCGAGCAATGCCGTGATGCGCTTCTTCATGTCGGCGGTTTTAAAATCGCCAACAATGGCAATGGCGGCGCGGTCGGCGGTGTAGTGCTTTTTGTAAAAAGCCTTCGCGTCGTCGGGGCTGATTTTGCCGATGGTCGAGGTAGTGCCGTCGGTGGGCGTGGCGTAGGGATGCCGATCAAAAACCATCTTGTTAAAATAGTTGCCAATCACCGCGCGCGGACTTTCTTTTTGCTGGGTAAGTTGCAATAGTGACCGCTGCTTGTACTTGTCGAACTCCGTGGCGTCGAAACTGGGGTTCACCAGCACTTCCTGCAAAATATCGAACATCTTGTCAGCATCTTTCACGGCAAACGACATGCTTACCCGCGCGCTTTCCTTGCCCGCGCTGCTGTTGAGGCGTGCGCCCACGTAATCGGTGGCTTCTTCGATTTGTTCTTTGGTGTATTTTTTGGTGCCAAAAAGCAGAGCGTCGGCGGTCATGCTGGCCAGGCCGTAACGGTCACTGTCCTGCGTCGAGCCCGCGTCGAATACTGCCGAAGTGTATATCAGTGGTACTTCGTGCTGTTCCATCAGATAGACCGTTAGCCCGTTTTTGAGCTTGAATTTTTCGTAGGCGGGTACTTTGAAATTATTCTGGGCAACGGCCTCGAAGGACAGCAAGGCCAGAAGCAGGAGAATTATGTTTTTCATGGGTAGTTCGATAGAATTAATTGGTTTTTTCCGGCAGCAGATACCCGACCGTCCGATTTCGTTCGGTAAAGTACTTCGCCGCGACGCGCTTGATGTCCGCCGGGGTTACTTTTTCGTAAAGTTCGGGTGCGTCATAGAGTTTGCGGTAATCGCCGAAAAATACCTCGTAAGTACCCAGGCTGTTGGCCTTGCCGTTGATGGTTTCGATGGTGCGGTAAAACTCCATCAGCTTCTGATTCTTGACCTTCTGCAACTCCCGCTCACTCACCTCATTCTGAATGAGGTCATCGATCTGGGCCTCGATCGCCTTTTCCAATTCCTGCGCCGAAACGCCCTTACCCGCCACACCGTAGATGTAAAACAGATTTGGATCAAAGCCGTCGCCCATGAAGCTGAATACCTGACTCGCCAGCGTAGTGTCCATCACCAATGCCTTGGTAAGACGCGATGAATTCCCGGACGTTAGCAGATTGTTCAGCAAGTCCAGCGCGTAGTAATCCTCGTGGCTGGTTTCGGGTGTATGGTAGGCCAACAGAATATTGGGTGTCGTGATGTCCTTATATGTCGTGACGCGACGTTCGCCTTTTTGTTCCGGCTCCACGGTGCGTACCTGAGGCGGCAGCCCCCGTGCTGGAATAGGCGCCATGTACTGGTCGGCCAGTTTCTTGACCTGCGCCAGCGTGATGTCGCCGACCACGACCACCGTGGCGTTATTGGGCGAGTAGTAAGTTTTAAAATAATTCTCTAAATCCTCCTGCGTCCAGCTCTTGATGTCCGACTCGAAGCCAATGACTGGAAACATATACGGATGTTCCTGAAAAGCCACACCCTTTACCAACTCGCTGATCGTACGATAATTGCTGTTTTCCAGCCCCGTACTGCGCTCCGAAAGTACCACGCCGCGCTCGCTTTGCACCATGGCAGAGTCGATGCTGAGGTCGGCAATGCGGTCAGCTTCCAGCTGGAACATCGTCTCGAGGGCATCTTTCTGAAACCAGTCGGTATAGACCGTCACGTTCTCAGTGGTGTAAGCGTTGTTGGAGCCGCCGTTGGCCTCCATAACGCGGTCGAATTGCTTGGGACCGTATTTCTTGGCCCCGTTGAACATCATGTGTTCAAAAAA
>NZ_JBGSXF010000092.1:0-4370 GCF_041751555.1 Persicitalea sp.
AGGGGGGCAGCCCCGAACGCCCTGATGGCGGCCACGGGGCGGGTGCCCACCTCTTCCCATCCCGAACAGAGAAGTTAAGCCCCGCACCGCCGATGGTACCGGTCTCACAGCCGGCAGAGTAGGTAGCCGCCACCTTTTTACATTACAAAATGCCGATCCACAATAGTGGGTCGGCATTTTGCATTTATCACGTTCCAGAAACACCTAGGTTGTTTTAGTATCAGTCTGCTCCTCTGTCAACCGCTCCTTCTTTATCTTGACGCATACATGCTTATTTGGTTTGTTGTGCATTTCGACCGAAGCATCATTCTGATACAACAGATTTAATTTCTCCTGAATGCTTCGCAATCCGTAACCTGAAGACAAGTTCTCTTTGAAGATTGGGCCATTGTCGTGGACGCAGAGATTCAACCAATCGCCTTCTTCAAAAATATGAACCCGGATACTGCCCGCATCGGGTAATTTGCTGACACCGTGCTTCACGGCGTTTTCTACAATGGGCTGGAGCAAAAACTTCGGTATCGTAAGTTCGGCCAGGGTAGAATCGTCCACCTGTACCTCGAATTTCAAACGATCACCGAAACGTACTTGTTCGATTTGCAGATAGGTATGCACCATCTCAAGTTCGCTGTTAACAGTGTCAAAATAATCGTCGTTACTACGGCCCGTAGTGTAACGGAAAAGTTTGGAAAGCAGCACCGTCATTTCCTCGGCCTTCTCAGGATCGCCGTGAACCAGGCTGGCGATGCTATTGAGGGAATTATAAAGAAAGTGCGGATTGATCTTGGCTTGCAAAGCACTTAACTCGGCGCGGGTTTTGAGCTTTTCAAGATTCAGAAGCTGGTACTCTTGCTCCGAAATCTTGCGGGAAAGCTGTCGCCCCTGTCGGCTGAGGTAGTAGAACAGGTTAGCCAAGCCAACTGGCCCTATCGTGTAGTAGTACCAGGGTGCCACGTCTTGCGAGGGGTCGAATCCTTCGCGCAAGCTCAGTTGCGTAATAATTCCGTGTCCCCAGGCAAAGTATATGGCTGTGGCGAAAGCCATATACCCCAACGTAATGGAAAGCGTCAACAGCAGGTGTTTCCTGATAAGGCTTCCCGAAAGGCGATCAAGCCATGGAATGAGCCAATAAGCAAAAAGCACTGTGAAAATCCCAGTTAGTAGATTTTGCACCACCACAAACTGATTCAATCGCATTACTAGGGGGTCGGAAGCCGTAGTAATCAGGTTGGTGAAATAAACGATGCCGCTCACGCCATATACAAAAATGGCCCCAAACAGCATCGCCACCGCTAGCCCGAGCCAGCTTTGGCTTTGAATAAGTGTTACCAATTTGAAGTCGCTCCACTGAAAAGAAGCACTTTTGTTAGAAAAACTCATATTGATGCCATCCAACTTGGCATCGGTCAGGTCGGCGTCTGTCAGATTGCTGAAGCTGAAATCAGCGTCGGTAAGGTCGGCGTCGCGGAAAGTTGCGCGGGAAAGGTTTGATGCCCGAACCCGTGCACCTCGCAGGTTGGCATCGTTGAAATTGGCGTCGCTGAGATTTGAAAAACTCAGGTTAGCATCGCGTAAGTCCATACCACTAAAATCGAATCCCCGCGAATTCGTCCCCAGCATCCTCAGAGGGCGTTTTTTGGACATTCGTTGCTCGGCTGTGGCTTTCAGTTTTTCCATGTCGTCAAGTAGAGCTTCCCGAAAGTTTTTGAACTTTCGGGAAGTTTGTTGGGATTACTTGCTGGCCTCGTCCAGCATATATTTAGCCTGGCCTTGTCCCCAATTGGGATACAGCGGCCCTTCGGGTTGGAAGGTAGCAAATTTTTCTATTGCTTTTTCCAAAACGGGCTTGGCCACCTTTTTGCCTCCGCCAAACTGCTCGGGCGTGTAATACAAGGTACTGCCCTGCAGCAAGTACACACGTGGATTGTCAGGATTGAGGCTTTCGGCTTTCTTCAGGCTCGCATTAAATAGCGGCCCCTCCGATTGGTAGCGCGACTGCGGATCGGCCAGCATCCGGGCCTGATGTATCTGGGCGTCAAGCAGCATCAGTTCGGAATTTTCGCCCGCGATGGCCACGGCTTCTTTCAGGTGTGCTTCGGCCTTATCGACCGTTTGATCTTTTTCGGTGGCATTTTTACCGAAAAAAGCAAGCATGGAGTAAGCGTGAGCAGCATAGTAGCGCGGCAACCATTCTTTTGGCTCAGCGGAAGCGATGCGCTCGAAGCGATTGGCCAGCGCCTGCCACTCAGCCGGGACGGGTTCCTTGTTTTCGCTAACCGAAAAATCTTTGATGGCCTCGATCATGGTGGTAGTGTACTTCTCGCTCTGCGCAAACAGAAAATTAGCAGAGATAAACAGGGCAACGGTGGTTGTTAGGAGTTTTTTCATTTTTTAAAGGATGAAAGGATGAAAGGATGAAAGGATAATTTTTCTGGAAAATGATATTTATGGTAAGTGGGCAAAGTAGATGGTAAGAAGTGAATAGATGAGAGGTAGTAGGTTGAATCCTTTTGTCCTTTCCTGCCTCCTCCTTTCCTCCTTACTAAACATCATCCTTCCCCACCACCGCCTTCTTCGACAGCATGATTTGTATCCCTACGAAGAAGCTGCGGTAGCTTTGCGGGCCGACGGCGTAACGGGTTTTGCCGTCGGGCGTATAGCGGTAAGTGAAGACGTTGCGGGTATTCAGGATGTTGTCTACGGTCATGTATAGGACAGTAAAGATATTTTTGATTGTCATTATTTTACTGGCCGAAAAACTCAGATTGTGGACGGGTGGCGTACGTTCGGCTAAGAAGTTGTCATTCGGTCCGTCGCCACGGTTAGGATTAAAGTACGGCCGACCGCTTGTATAGGAATAGGTCAGGCTCGTGCTGGTCGTAATCTTCTCGAACCACTTCTTGGTAATCAGGCTGGCGTTGTGGTTGGAGACGAAGGTCGGCGTAGCCGCTTGCTGGAACTGCTGAGAAAGCCGCTTGGTATCGACATAACTATAGGTAATCCAGTAGTCGAAATTCTTAATCATTTTTTGATCGCGCCAGAAGATATCGAAACCCTGTGCGTAACCATTCCCTCCGTTGGTAGTCTGGCCCCAGGGAAAGCGGTAAGGGTTGGCGTCGAATGCAATTCCGGTGAATTCCCGAACGAGTTGCGTGTAGTTCTTGTAAAAACCCTCGACCCGAAATGTCCGCTTGTCCTTGATGCGTTGGTAGTTCAGAATTAGGTGGTCGGCGCGCTCAAAGTCAAGGTCGGGATTTTTGTATAAGTAGCGGTAGTCAGGGTTTTGGTAAAACTGCCCGGCTGCCAGTGAGACCTGACTGTAATTACCCGTTTTGTAAGCAAAGGAAAGGCGTGGCGCCAGATTGAATCGGTTGAGCAGCGATGAGTACTCAGTTCTTAGACCGATGCGTCCGGCCAACTTTCTTGACAAATAAATCTCTGTTTCGGCGAAGGCTGCCGAGTAGTTATCGCGCAGGTCGTAACGCTGATTGTTGTAAGCGGTCTGTAAATTGATGCGGTGTATTTCGGTGCCAAAAAGCAGCGTATTATTTTTGGACAAAAGTCGCGTCAGCACCGCCCGGCCCTGAATGCGCTCGTCGGAGCCGCCAAAATTTGCGCCGTCGAAGGTAGTTTCGTCGCTGTTGTGGCTGTACGAAAAGCCGCTGTTGAGGAGCCATTTTCCCTCGGCGAAGCTATCGGTGTAGGTACTTGTAGTAAAAGCATTGCGGTTGTGCAGCCGGATGCCCGTGCGGGTGGCGTCGTCCAGCGGAGCCTGAGTCACCATGCCGAGGCGGCTGTTGGAGTACATTCCGTAGGTTTTGAGCAAGCCGGTTTTGGAAGTTTTGAGCCGATAGGTGAGGGACGAACCCGTAAACTCCGGCTCGCGCGTCCACTCGACGTTTTGTTTTACTAAAGCAAAAAGTGGCTTGAGATTGCCGTAATAGCCCACTACCGACAGCGACTGTTTTTCGTCGGCTACGTCGTAGTTTAGCCCCGCGCTCGCCAGATTCAGACTTACACCCAGGCCGTTGTTAGAGGCTTTATCACTTGTATTTAACAAAAGTACCGACGACAGCGCCTGCCCATACTGCGCCGAGTAGCCGCCCGTGCTGAACGAAGTACCTTTGAACATGAACGGGTTGAATCGTCCACGTTGCTGCACGTCGGGTAGTGAACTAAAAAATGGGTTTTGGACGATCATGCCGTCGATGACTACCTTAGCCTCCTGCCCCGAGCCGCCGCGCACGAACAGTCCGTTCTGCTCTCCCACGCGCTGCGCGCCGGGCAGTAATTGCATTACCGCCGTGATGTCGGCCCCGCCACCGGCGGTGGTTACGATGTCGAGGGGCTTGAGCATTGTCATTCGCTTA
>NZ_JBGSXF010000093.1:0-4702 GCF_041751555.1 Persicitalea sp.
CCTTTGGTCAAAATATCCAGGCTTCTGACCACAATTTTGCGCGTAGCCACATCGACCTTCTTACAAGTCAGCCGATTGAAGGCTCGCAACGTTATAGTGTATTCGCCGGGTTTGTCGAAGGTATATTGCGACTGGATTTTATCCCGCGAAAAGCCGCCGCCGTTCACATCCCAGATGTAGTCCACACCGCCTTCGCTGGTGTTCAGAAAATCCAGCGTAAGCGGCGCACAGCCGATGGTCACGTCTTTCTTGGTGCCTTCATACACATCGAAAGCCGCTTTCAGGCGGTCGATGTCGATCTTGAAAGCCGCGTTATTGCAGTTGTTGCTGCGGTTCGTGTTTGACCAGGCTTTGGGTGTAGTCGGGAAGCGGGTGCCGCCGCAGGCGCAGGTCGCGTGGTAGATGACACCGTTCTTGTCGAAGCGACTGGTGCCTCCATCTACGTGATCTCCACGATTTTGCTCTGGATTAGTAGCAGCCACGCTGCCGAAGAAGGTGGCATAGAGTAACGATTTGGCCTCAGTTTCCAGAATGGCGATGTAAAAATTATCGCCCGTTGTAGTGGGTTGCAGGGCGTCCGGCGTCACGGGCATGCCGCGCGTGGTACTTAGCGTGTTATATGCCGTCGTTATATTGACCGCCCCGCCCCAGCCCGCAATGTAAATATTGCCGCACTCATTCACGAGAAAGGCCGTGGGCGAAATATCCGGCGACCCTTTTTTTGAACCAATCACCGTAGAAAACAACGACTTGGTCAAAGTCGGATCCAACGCGTGGACAAACTGCCCGCTGTTTTCATTTTTATAAACCCCGGAGGAAATGGGGTAGGCGCCGCGCGTCAGACCAAGCACATGGACATTTCCGGCAGGGTCGAGGTCAAGCAGGTACGCACCATCGGCAGCTTCGGTACCCAGATAAGTGACTTGCTGAAACTGCTGATCTTTGAAATAAGCCACGTAGGCGTCTTCCGTCCCCTTAAGCTTCGGTTGGTATGCGCCCGTCTGCGCGGGAAGATCGTTGCTTTGGGTTATGCCCGTGATGTACACACCCCCGTCGGGTGTAGGTTTCACGGAAAAGGCCGCATCGAAGGCCCCGCCGCCGAAGTAAGTACTCCATTGCAGCGTGGACAAGTCAGGCGAAAGCTGTGAAACCGTACCATCCTGTCGCCCTTTCAGCGTAGTTTGATAGGCGTTTTTTAGGGGGAAGTTTGTGGAATTTGTAGAAGAAGCGACCAAAACGTTTTCGTCTTTGTCCAGGACAATCTCGCCCCGAAATGTATCGCCGTAGTTCCTGATCAGAACATTCTGAACGCTGCTCAGGGCGTCGTTGCCGCTGCCACCAAGGTAGGTGGACGCCAGCAACCGCTTGCCATCGGCACTCAGCCTGGCAATGTACATATCGCTTCCGTTAGGCAAGTCGAGCCCGTCGATGGGCGTGATGCCCGCACCCCGGCCAAAGGTCTTTTGAAAAGCGGAACTGGTAACGGCGAAGTTGGGCGACGAGGTAGTGCCATAGATAAAAAGATCGCCATTCTTATTGGTAACCAAGCTATTGGGAATGTCGGTACTGTTACCTCCCAGAAAAGTCGAGTACATCAGCAGCGTCCCGTCCACGCTGTATTTCATAATCCCGGTATCGACCTGTCCGGCAAAGCCGACCTGAAAAGCCCCGATGGAAATGGGGAAATTAGCTCCGAAAACCGTCCCGCCCGAAAGTAGATTTCCCTGCGCGTCGTAGGTGGCCGTGTGGCCCCAGTTGTCGGAGGCCGAACCAGAGTAAGTCGAGAAAATCAGCTCAGGGTCGATAATGAGATCGTGCGCGCGGTCGTAGTCACCCGACAGCGCGAAATGTACTTCCTGGCCCTCCACAGCGTAAAGAGTATTTACTTCTTTCGTGCGACCCTCGATTTCCTGAAAAGAATAGGGTTTGGCTTCTTTGAATGGCCCAACGCTGGTACCGACTTCAAGCTGGCCGTTACTATTTAAGGCAAGTCCGTCCGCTCCGCCGTAATTAAGCCGGATGCGGGAAGCGTCCGCGCCGGGATGGACGATAAACTCGTACTTGATCGTGTATTCGTAAGCGTATATCCGAAAATCTATGCCGGAGTAGATGTTTTTGTAAAAAACCTCTCCGAACCCCGCCACCCCGCTGGCCCAGCGGCTAGGGTCGTTGCCAATAAAATAGTTGAATTCGCTGCCGTCGGGCTTCAATTGAGAAACGATCGCGTCGGCGTTGCTGCCCTCGAACTGTACTTCCACGCCGTGTGCTTTGATGGGTGTGCTGGGCGCGGCGCCCTGACGAGCACGGTCGGCTTCCTCAAGTGGCTGCCGGGCGTGTCGGGCGGAGACCTCACGGCCATCGTACAGCACGTAAACCAGCGACTGTTTTTTCAGAAAAAGAAAACCACCGGGAATATCGGCTCGGAAAAGTACTTCCTTCTCCCATTGACCTTTGTTTTGGGTAAATCTCAGACCATCAGCGTATACTGTTTCCAGGGAGAGGAAAACGATGGTAAAAAGAAGTAAAAGCTTTTGTAAAGTTTTTTTCATTCGTTGTTTTAAAACTAAAGACGTCCTTTCCCCTTGAACGCCGAAACAGAGACGATATTTTTACAAAATTCATATTCCTGCGCCTGGTTTGACCCTAACACAACGAGCTGGTTCTGGGTCAGATTCACCACATTTTTTAAGTACCACTGTATCCCCATCGCGTCCAGATTCGAGGTAGGCTCGTCCAGAAAAATTACCGGGACGTCGGACAGGAACGCCAGGCCCAGCTTCACGCGTTGCTTCATACCCGACGAAAAATGCCGCACTATCTTGTTTCGGGCGTGACTCAATTGCACAAAATCCTCGAAGTCCACCGCCCGAAAATTGTTTTTGAGTGGTTTGAATTTCTGATGAAACTCTATCAACTCCCGCAGTGTAAACTCTTCAATCAGTTCCAGATAGGGCGCGGCGAGAATGATTTCTTTGTACCAGTCGTCGATTTCCAGTTCCTTGTTTTCCTTTTGGAAGCGAATCGTTCCTTCCGAAGGCGGAACAACGCCCATTAGCAACTGAATCAAGGTAGATTTTCCGCTGCCATTCGGCCCGACGAAGGTGTAGCTTTCTCCAACGTTGAGTTCCAGGGACACTCCCCGCAATACCCATTCCGAAATAAACTTCTTGCCGACATTTTCCAGAGTGAGTCTCACAGAGGCAAAGGATTCATCTTAGGACAAAATGGTTGGAGTGAGTTGCCAAAGGTGAATGTTTTTCAATTGTCAAGACAGATTCAACTTGCTGTATTACAGATGATATAGCCACTCTCCACTTTACACTCTTAATTTTCAACTAATACAAATCTACGTAGATTCCTTATTTTGGACGCCATAACCTAACTAGATGACTCCAATGATTACGCAGAAAAGAAAAGGATTGTTGCTGGCTGCGGCCCTTTTGCTGAGCAGCGGCGCTTGGGCGCAGACTGCCCACGAGCGGGTTTTACGTGAACTCAACCAAAAAGAAACGGCCTACGGCGAAGCCGCCAAAACGATCTGGAACTACGCCGAGGTCGGCTACCAGGAAGAAAAAAGCTCGGCCCTCTTGCAGGATATGCTGAGTCAGGAAGGTTTCAAAATTCAAAAAGGCGTGGCGGGAATTCCCACGGCCTTTGTGGCTAGCTTCGGCGAAGGTGGTCCTGTCCTCGGCATTTTAGGCGAGTACGATGCCCTGCCCGGCCTGTCGCAGGACGCCTGGCCGACCCGCAAGGTGATGACCGAAGGTGCGGCAGGTCACGCTTGCGGCCACCATCTGTTTGGCGTGGGCTCGGCGGCGGCGGCGATTGCGGTCAAGAACTGGCTGGCGGCGACGAAGCAGAAAGGGACGATCAGATTTTTCGGGACGCCAGCGGAGGAAGGCGGTTCTGGCAAAGTCTATATGGTGCGGGCCGGACTTTTCAAAGATGTGGACGCCGTGCTGCACTGGCATCCCGGCGATGCGAACAGCGCCAGCGCGGGCGTTTCGCTGGCCAATATCTCGGCAAAATTCCGCTTCAAAGGCATTGCGGCACACGCAGCGGGTGCCCCTGAGCGTGGCCGCTCGGCCCTCGATGGCGTGGAGGCGATGGACCATATGGTCAACATGATGCGCGAACACGTACCTTCCGACGCCCGCATTCACTACGTGATCACGCAGGGGGGCAAGGCCCCCAATGTGGTGCCGGATTTTGCCGAAGTCTATTACTACGTCCGTCACCCGCAGCGCGACGTAGTGCAAGATATGTGGCAGCGCATCGTGAAAGCCTCCGAAGGCGCGGCAATGGGAACCGGCACGACGGTCGAACACGAAATCATCGGCGGCGTGTATGAACTCCTGCCGCTGGAATCGTTGGCGAAAGTGATGTACAAAAACCTCAAAGAAGTGGGCGGCGTAAACTACGATAAATCCGAAACGGACTTTGCCCAAAAAATCCAGACATCCTTCAACCTGCCCGAGGGCCAAACTCCCGATGCGGGTCCGTCGGCGGCAAAGATTCTGCCTTACGAGTATGAGCGAGTAGGCATGGGCAGCACCGACGTGGGCGACGTGAGTTGGGCGGTGCCCACAGTCGGGTTACGCACGGCAACCTGGGTACCCGGCACGGCGGCGCACAGTTGGCAGGCCGTGGCGGCGGGTGGCACAAGCATCGGTCGCAAAGGCATGATGGTCGCCGCCAAAAC
>NZ_JBGSXF010000094.1:0-13004 GCF_041751555.1 Persicitalea sp.
TTGATGGACAAATCCCTATCTTTGCGGCTTGTTTTGAAAGACGAGCGATTGTCATCTCATAATTCATCATTCATAACCGCGGGGGCGGACCCCTCATCATTCAAAAACGTGAACAACAATACCTCCCTTATCTGGAATGCCGTCCTGACCGTCGCGGTCATCGTTTTGTTTTTCTTGCATTTTTCCGGCAATAAATCTTCTTCTTTTTCCGGCTCTGACTCCACCGGAATCGGTGGGCGCCGCATCGTGTACGTGCAGGTAGATTCGCTTTTGACCAATTACACTTTCTTCGACGATACCCGCAAAGAATTGGAAAATAAGCGCTTTCAACTGGAAAACGACTTGGCTAACCGAGGCCGTTCTTTGGAAAACGAAATTAAGTTTTTCCAGCAGAAAGCTCAGACCATGACCCTCGACCAAGCCCGCTCCACCGAAGCACAGCTTGGTAAGAAGCAGCAAGATCTTATCGCCTATCGCGACCGCTCAGCCCAAACTTTGGCGCAGGAGGAAGCCGATAAAAACGGCGAACTGTACGACAAAATTTACGAGTACATTGAAAAGTACAATAGGGATAACGACTACGAATTTGTCCTTGGCTACTCCAAAGGTGGTGGTATTCTCTTTGCTGACTCTACGCTGAACGTCACGCAGAAAATGATCGACGGGCTGAACGAAGAATACAAGAAGAACAATCCCAACGCAGCCAAGATAGACTCAACGGCGAAGAAGTAAACGAGACGTTCTAAAAGCAGAAAGCCCCTCCGCAAAATGCAGAGGGGCTTTTTAGTTTACGAAAAACAGAGCGCTTTATGCTTCCGCTTCAACACCTGCTTCTACGGCAGCATCACTTTCGTTGGCTGCCTTAACCATTTTCTCAAACTCCTCCACGTCGATCGTGCGCTCTTCGGTAGCGACCTCATCTTGAATAACGTCCAGTACTTTCAAGTCGAACACCTGATTGAATACCGTGGAGTAGTTGTCTTTTTCGCGGTCGGCTAGGTAGCCACTAGCCACGCGCTCAATCACTTCGTCCATGCTGTCATCATTACCGTACATGCCAAATTGACCACGCATCATGTTTTTGGTGTAGGCCATTATTTCTGGATATTCGACCTTTAGATCGGCCTTTTCGGCGATGCGATTCTTGATCAGGCTCAATTTTAGCGATTTCTGAAAATCCTCGAATTGCTCCTCAACTTGCTTGCGGGTGAATTTGCCTTCGTTGGTTCGTTCCAGCCAGTCTTTCAGAAAGTCAGCGGGCAGGTCGATCTCAATTTCGTCCAGCAGTGCCTTCTCAAGGTCACGGCGCAACATCGTTTCAGTTTCGCGGGCGTAGTTTTCCTCAATGATCTTGGCTACTTCGACGCGGAAGTCTTCCTCGCTCGTGACCGAGCCAGGACCCAGCACTTTGTCAAAAAACTCCTGATTCAATTCGGCGGGAGCCGTACGGGTGATATCGTTCACGACGAAAGTGAAGTCGCCCGTGAGCTCGCTCACGTTTTCTTTCTTCTTACCCGTGACGTGGGCAATCGCCGCCTCGTCCTCGAAAGTGTCCTGAATATCGAACACAATTTCGTCGTCTTTCTTCACACCCAGGAATTTTGCCCGATGCGCTTCCTTCACGCGCTTGGTCGGGATGGCCGTATTGGTTGTAAACTCCGAAGATTCCTGCTTCAATTCACCAAATAGCGTATCGCCCAACTCGGAAATCTCAGGATTGATCGGATCAGAAAAGCGGTCACGCAGTTTCCCAATGGAGTCCTCCACTTCTTTCTCGTCGGCCGTGATAGTATAGTGAGGCACCGCAGCAATCTCCGATAAATCCACCTCAAAGTCGGTCGCCATGCCCAAGTCATACACAAACTCGAAGTCCGTCTGCGTGTCCCAGTCGATGGCCTCAGCCTGCTCGCGGTTGGGCAGCGGGTCGCCGACGATCTGAATCTTGTTTTCGCGAATATAATCCGTTACGGCGTGACTCAGCATGTTGTTGATTTCGTCAACTTTGATGCTCTTGCCGTACATGCGCGTAATCACTTGTGGCGGTACTTTACCCGGCCGGAAGCCTTTCAGATTGGCTTTCTTAGCGTAGTCCTTGATGGACTTATCGACTTTTTCCTGATAATCGTCCTTCGTCAGCTTCACCGTCAGCGAAGCCAAAGTAGGGGAGCTCTTTTCTAATTGGACATCCATTACTTAATGAGTGAATTGTGAATGAGAGAATGAGTGGATAAAGAAGCGAAGAGCAAAAAGTACCCACTTATTCAAAATTAAAAAAGCCCCTTCTCTGGGGCTTTTTTCGATCGTACGGGCGGAGGGACTCGAACCCCCACGCCTTGCGGCACTAGATCCTAAGTCTAGCACGTCTACCAATTTCGCCACGCCCGCGTACTTTCCAAATGCCTTATCCTTAACAAGGCTACTGATTTTGGGAGTGCAAAGGTAATCAGACAAGATGAATTTTTATTTATTTTCAAAAAGAATTTGCTGATTTTTTACAAATAAAAACGTGTAGTTTCTTTATAAGTTAATGTTGTTCAGTAAGTTGAAAAGCATAAGTAGAAGGTTCTAAATACTGGATGAATTCTAACTCTGTTGAAATTTAGCGCTTTATCGCCTAATTTGGTGTAGCCTTACCGAATAATGAATCCGACACTGTGGAAACCATTGCCATCGACTTAGAGCAGGAGCGCAAAGATATCCTGAAAAAATACCGCAAGCTGCTCAAAACCGCCAAGCCTTTTTTGAAAGACAACGACGCCAAACTCATCAAAAAGGCGTTCAATACTTCAATGGAGGCACACAAAGACATGCGGCGGCGTTCGGGCGAGCCGTATATCTATCACCCGCTGGCCGTGGCGCAGATTGTCGTGGAAGAAATTGGGCTGGGTACCACAGCGATTGTGGCCGCGCTGCTGCACGATGTAGTGGAGGATACGGAGATGACGATCGACGACATAAGTCGACTGTTTGGAAAGAAAGTCGCTAAGATCATCGACGGCCTAACCAAGATTTCGGGCCGGTTCGAGTACGGCTCCTCGCAACAGGCGGAGAACTTCCGTAAAATGCTGCTCACGCTCTCCGACGATGTGCGCGTAATCCTGGTCAAGTTGACGGACCGCCTGCATAACATGCGCACGCTCGACTCCATGCCGCGCGACAAGCAATTGAAGATCGCCTCCGAGACAATCTTTATTTACGCCCCGCTGGCCCACCGCCTCGGTCTGTACGCCATCAAGTCGGAGTTAGAGGATTTATATTTGAAATACGCCGAGCCGGAAGCCTACCGCGCGGTATCGCGCAAGCTGCGGGAAACGAAGACTGCCCGCGACCGTTTCATTGCCCGTTTTACTGATCCCATTGAGGACGATCTGCAGGCGGCAGGATTGAAATACATCATCAAGGGCCGCCCTAAGTCGATTTATTCGATTTGGAACAAAATGCGCAAGCAGAACAAGCCCTTTGAGGAAATTTACGACCTCTTCGCCATCCGCATTTTGATCGACGCCCCGGCGGAATTTGATCGCGAAAAGGCACTCTGCTGGCAGGCTTATTCCATCGTTACGGATCACTATAAGCCCAATCCTGATCGGCTGAAAGACTTCCTTAGTACTCCCCGCGCCAACGGCTACCAGTCGCTGCACTCGACAGTGATGAGCAGGACGGGGCAGTGGGTGGAGGTGCAGATCCGCACCAAGCGCATGGACGAAATTGCCGAAAAGGGCTACGCGGCGCACTGGAAGTACAAAGGAAACGATACCAAAGTGCGCGGCAACATCGAGGACTGGATCAACCGCGTGCGCGAAACCCTGGAAGACGGCACGGGCGACCGCACTGCTGCCATCGAGTTTCTGGATGAATTCCGCAGTAATCTCTTCACGGAGGAAGTCTTTGCCTTCACGCCCAAAGGGGAACTTAAAGTACTGCAGCAAGGCGCCACGGCTTTGGATTTTGCCTTCGACATTCACTCCGAGGTGGGTGCGCACTGTATGGCCGCCAAGGTAGGCGGCACGCTGGCACCAATCAGCTACGTGCTGAAAAATGGAGATCAGGTCGAGATCATCACCTCTAACAAGCAGAAGCCAAATGAGGACTGGCTGCGCATCGTGGTCACGTCCAAGGCCCGGGCGCGGATCAAGGACTTCTTGAAAGAAGAAAGCCGCCGCTACGAAACTGACGGCAAGAAAATGGTGGAGAAAAAACTCAAAACGCTGGGGCTGGTAGTTTCACCCGAAACCTTCAACCAACTACGGGCCTTCTTCGAGTGCAAAACGCCGACCGATTTTTTCTATCGCATCGGCAAGGGGTACATTCAGTTGGATGAGCTCAAAAAGTTCAGGAAATACAAGGAAAGCAAGGAGAACAAAGAACGGAAGGAGAAAGTCAATGGCGAGGAAACGCCCGATGGCAAGGCCGTGGTCAAGGTGCTGAAAAGTATCCACGGGGAGCGCACCGACAACGACACGCTGCTCATCGGCGAGGACATGGACAAGATTGACTACAAACTGTCGCCTTGCTGTAATCCAATTTCGGGCGACGATGTATTCGGCTTCGTAACTATAAATGAGGGCATTAAGATTCACCGTACTACCTGCCCTAATGCCGCAGAGCTGATGTCGAAGCACGGCAACCGTATCCTGAAGGCCAAGTGGAAATCGCAGAAGCAGGAGGCGTTTCTGGCTGGTCTCCGCATCACGGGTACTGATCGCGTGGGACTGATCAACGACGTAACGCGCATCATTTCCAGCGACTTACTTATCAATATGCGCGGCCTGACAATTGATACCGAAGATGGCGTGTTCGAGGGTGATATTAAGCTATACGTCCACGACACCAGCCACCTCGACATGCTCATCAATAAATTGGAACGCGTGGACGGGGTGTTCAAAGTCCTCCGCTTCGATGCCAATCTGAATAAGGTTTCGTAAAAAATGCCGATATTTGCACCTGATTTTTGCCACCTATGCCAAACAACCCCAAGGACAATTTGGAAGCCGCGCGGAAAATTCTAACGGCCTATCTGGAAAACAAGGGCCTTCGCAAGACGCCTGAGCGTTTTGCGATTTTGGAGGAAATCTATACCCGCAGTGACCACTTTGACGTGGACGAGCTGTATATAAGCATGAAGAATAAAAAGTATCGCGTCAGCCGAGCTACGGTATATAATACATTGGACGTACTGGTGGACTGCGACTTGGTCACTAAGCACCAGTTTGGCAAGAATTTGGCGCAGTATGAGAAATCGTACGGTTTCAAGCAACACGACCATCTTATTTGTACCGATTGTCACAAGGTGATGGAATTCTGCGATCCTCGTATCCAATCAATCCAAAACATGGTGGGCGAGATGCTGCATTTCAAGGTAGATCACCATTCGCTGATTTTTTATGGCGGTTGTACCCGCTCCAACTGCGAAAACCGCAGCGACCTTTCCGAAGAAGAAATCTTCGGACCGGGCACCAATAACTGATTCTAAACCTCACGCCCGCTTCGACCAATGAACACGGTTGAAGCGGGCATTTTTTTTAATGGAGAATGGAGAATGGAGAATGGAGAATGAATGCGATTCACATGCGGAATTGTACTCAACCTTATGAAAAGGTCAGTCCAACGTCCAACGTCCAACGTCCAGCATCCATTTAATTATGAAAGTTGACGTATTACTTGGCCTCCAATGGGGCGATGAAGGAAAAGGCAAAATTGTAGACGTGCTGGCGCCGCAGTACAAGGTCGTAGCCCGTTTCCAAGGTGGCCCCAATGCGGGCCACACTCTCGAATTCGATGGTATAAAGCACGTGCTGCACCAAATCCCGTCCGGGATTTTCCGCTCAGATATTCAAAATATCATCGGCAATGGCGTGGTCCTGGACCCCATCGTGTTCCGCCGCGAGATCGAAGGCTTGCAGAAGTACAACCTGGATTTAAAGTCTAATCTTTTTATTTCCAAGAAGGCCTCCCTCATCCTGCCGACGCACAGTTTGCTTGATGCCGCCTACGAAAAATCAAAGGGAGACGACAAGATCGGCTCCACCCTGCGCGGCATCGGCCCCACCTACCAGGATAAAATTGCCCGCCTCGGCCTGCGCGTCGGCGACACAGTGACGGGCGATTTTAGGCAGAAGTATCAAAAGTTGGTCGATGCCCACAAGGCGATTCTTGATTTTTATAAATTCGATTATCAAGAATTGCTAACTGCCGCTGAGGAGAAGTTTTTTGCGGCAGTGGAGTTTATGCAGCAGTTTCAGCTCGTGGATAGCGAGTACCTCATCAACGAATCACTAGCCAGCGAAAAATCCGTGCTGGCCGAAGGCGCGCAGGGTTCTCTACTGGACATCGACTTCGGTTCGTATCCCTTCGTGACCAGTTCCAGCACTATGACTGCCGGGGCCTGTACGGGCCTGGGCGTGTCACCGCACGCCATCGGTGAGGTATATGGCATTTTCAAGGCCTACTGCACCCGAGTTGGCAGCGGACCGTTTCCGACTGAGCTTTTGGAGGAGACAGGCGAAAAAATGCGGAAGGAAGGTAATGAGTTCGGATCTACCACGGGCCGTCCACGTCGCTGCGGCTGGCTGGATCTACCTGCACTGAAATACGCCATCATGCTCAATGGCGTGACTCAATTGGTGATGATGAAGGTGGACGTCCTTAACATCTTTGACTCTATCCGCGTCTGTACGCACTACCGCCTGGCCGATGGCACTACGACCGACCATCTTCCTTATGACCTCTGCACCGAAGACGTCGAGCCTGTTTACCAAGATTTCAAGGGTTGGGAGCAATCATTGGACGGCCTCTATGCCTTCGATGACATGCCCGCCGCGCTCACGGCTTACGTGGACTTTCTGGAAAAAGAATTAAAACTACCGATTGTATTTGTGTCCACCGGGCCGGATCGTGAGGCGCTGATTCAGCGAGAGACGGTAGTTGGCTGAGGCAGGGGAGGAGAAACCGCAAAATTCGGGTTGTACTGTTTTGGGATTGTTGCGTCATTTGCCTTCGCAAAATCAACCTGCTAATCATGATAATCCGAAACAGCACCGAAGCCGACATTCCCGAAATTTTCCGACTTTACCGGGAAGCAGCCGCTCACCAGGCCAAAGTCAAAGCAACCGTTGTGTGGCCTACTTTTGAAAGACAACTTGTGGACACCGAAGTGGCCGAAAACCGGCAGTGGAAAATGGTAGTTGACGGTCAAATTGCCTGCGTGTGGGTCATTACTTTTGAGGACGCGCAAATTTGGGAGGAGCGCAACTCCGACTCCGCCATTTACATCCACCGAATAGCGACTAATCCAGCTTTCCGGGGCCAAAATTTTGTGATCAAGATTGTGAATTGGGCCAAAGCTTACGCCAAAAGTCTCGGCAAAAATTATGTGAGGCTGGATACGATTGGTAATAATATCCGGCTGATCGAACACTATACAAGTGCCGGGTTTGACTTTTTGGGAGTCTTCAACTTGAAAAACACCACCGGGCTTCCTGAGCATTATCAGCAAGGTCCGGCGGCGCTTTTTGAAATAAAATTGTGAGGACGGAATTCTTATTCCTACACTATCTCCTCCAACATCCGCACGTACTGCGCTATACCTGCTTCGATTTCTTGCAAATAAATAAACTCATCAGCAGTATGCGAGCGGCCCGAATCGCCTGGCCCCATTTTCAGTGAGGGGCAGTCCAGCAAAGCCTGATCGGAGGTAGTTGGTGAGCCGTAAGTGTTGCGTCCCAGCCGCACCCCTGCCTGCACGATGGCGTGATCGGTCGGAATGCTCGAGGGGCGAAGCCGCACCGAACGTGCGTCCACTTCCGACTGAATATTAGCCTGCACGATATCCACGACCTCTTCCAGCGTGTATTGCTCCGTCACGCGTACATCTACGGTGAAAGTGCAGGTGTCCGGTACGACGTTGTGCTGCGTCCCGGCGTTAATCATTGTTACTGACATCTTAATCGGGCCGAGCGTAGGAGATACTTTTGGAAAACGGTAGCCCGTAATCCATTCAATGTCTTTGATGGCTTTGTAAAGCGCGTTTTCGCCCTCGTCGCGCGCGGCGTGGCCGGATTTTCCTTTGGCAGTACAATCCAGCACAAGCAACCCCTTCTCGGCTACGGCCAGGTGCATTTCGGTCGGTTCGCCCACAATGGCGAACTCGATCGGCGGAAGGTCGGGCACGACGATTTCGAGTCCTTGCTTGCCCGAAATTTCCTCCTCGGCACTGGCGACCAGGGCGATATTATAGGCCATGTCCGTCCGTTCGTAGAAATGGCAAAAGGTAGCGATCAGCGACACCAAGCAACCGCCCGCATCATTGCTGCCCAAACCGAAGAGCTTGCCATCACGGACGAGTGGCTCAAATGGATCGAGCGTCCATGATTTGTTTGGTTTTACGGTGTCGTGGTGAGAATTGAGAAGCAAGGTGGGCTTAGCGGCGTCGAAATGCCGGTTCAATGCCCAGACGTTGTTTTGCTTTCGGTGAAAGGGGATGTCCTTTTTTTGTAAAAATTCTTCGAGGTGCCGGGCCGTATTGTTCTCTTCGCGGCTGAAGGAAGACGTAGCAATGAGCTTTTTGAGTAGTTCGGTCGCCTCCTGAGTAAGTGTAGGTAGTTGGTTGTTTTCAGAGGTTGGGGTCATGTAAAAGGGTTTATCTTGAGTAATGCTTTTACCCAAATATACGAAAAAGACCCTACGCCCGCACCTGTCCGTCGCCGCGCACAACCCATTTTTCCGTCACTAGTTTTTCCAAAGCAAAGGGGCCGCGGGCGTGGAGCTTCTGGGTAGAAATACCGATTTCGGCCCCAAGCGCAAACACCGCGCCGTCGGTAAAACGGGTAGAGGCGTTGGCGTACACCGCCGCTGCGTCCACTTCGCTGAGGAAAGTTTCGGTAGCTTCGGTGTCTTCGGAAACGATGGCCTCAGAGTGCCGCGATGAATATTCCTGAATATGCGCCAGTGCCTCAGTCAGACCATCTACGACTTTGACCGAGCACTTGAAATCCAAAAACTCCCGGCCAAAATCTTCCGGCTGAGCTTTTTGTAAAAAAGGATAATCAACGGACTGCAAGATTTGGTAAGCGATTTCGTCCGCGAAAATTTCTACGTCGTGAGCGGCGAGCCCATCTTTGATTTTAGGCAGAAAATCCTTCACCACAGCACGATCGACCAGAATAGTGTCTAGAGAATTACAGACCGAAGGTCGCGACACCTTAGCGTTGACCACGATGGCTGCTGCCTTTTCCAAGTCCGCTGATTTTTCGACGTAGGTATGACATACGCCCGCCCCGGTTTCGATGGTAGATACCAAAGAATTCTTTCGCACGTACTGAATCAAAGCTTCTGAGCCGCGCGGAATGATCAGATCCACGTAGCGCGTGGCGGTCAGCATTTCCTGGGTGTATTTCCGGTCGGTTGGTAGGAGTGTTACAGCGGCGGCAGGTACTTTGAATTTATCCAGAGATTCGTGGATGATTTGTACCAAACAGGCATTTGAAAACGACGCCTCTTTGCCGCCTTTCAGAATACAGGCATTCCCGGAACGCAGACAGAGGGCCGCTACGTCGAGCGTGACGTTAGGCCGCGATTCATAAATCACACCTACTACGCCCATAGGCACGGCAATTTTTTGCATTTTCAAACCCTGCTCCAAAGTACGTTCCAACAACACTCCCCCACTCGGGTCGGGGAGCTGCGCTACATCACGAAGACTTTGCGCCAAACCCTCTATTCGTTTTTCATTCAGTAGGAGCCGATCTTTCTTCGGGTCGGAGTCATCCATGCGATCCAGGTCTTTCTGGTTTTCGGTCAGGATAAAATCCCTCTGCGCCAAAACCCGCTCCGCCAAATTATTCAATAACTCCGCTTTCGTGCTATCGCCCAAATTCCGCACCGCCGCCGCCGCCTGGCGAGTCGCCTGAAATGTAGTACGGGCTTTTAAGCCAGTATCTTCAACTACCGCAAAATCCTGCTCAACCATTTTATTTTTTTGAAAAATTCATCCTCCATCCGGGATAAAGCACCCGGCAATTGATATTTTGCTCCTCAATTCTTTTTACTCATCACCCCATGGAAATTGATTTTTTATTTCCCTGATTTCTGTTTCTCCCCTCCCCTTTCTTCCAGCCACTCAGAACAAAACAATATCACTAGCATTAGCCACCTCAAAATTCAGCGTCTTCAAATTAGCCACAATACCCGAAGAATCCGCCCGCGCCCGCGCAACGGCCACCATTTCACGCTCGGGATTGAATATCTCCACCAATTCCCCGGCTTCGAACTCGCCTTGTACGGTCAGAATCCCGACGGCCAGCAAACTCTTGCGCTTTTGCAAAGCCCGTTCAGCACCCGCATCCACAAAAAGCTGCCCGGCCACAAGGCCGCCGCTGCCCAGCCAGCGGTTGCGGGCTGAAAGGGTGCTGGCCTGCGGCTGAAATTCCGTGCCGATTTCCTGTTTTAACGCCCGCACCAGTCCGTCCGGTTCGTTCATGCCGAAAATGATCACGCGGATACCCATGCGGGTCGCCAGTTTGGTGAAGGTCAGCTTGGACGTCATTCCACCCAGGCCTAGTGCCGATTTGTCGGTACGCACCCACTTGAAGACTTCATCCACCGTTCTGACCTTCGGCACAATGCGACCGGTGTCGTCCAGCAAGCCACCCACCGAGGTACACAGCATCAGCACTTCTGCTCCAAAGCCCGTGGCAATCAACGTCGCCAGTTCGTCGTTGTCCGAAAATTTCAACTCCCGATCGCTGACCACGTCGTTTTCGTTGACAATGGGTATAATGCCACTCGTCCACAATTCCTCGAAGGTACTTTTTAACTGCAAAAATTGGTTGCGATTGGCGAAATGCTGTCGTTCGCAGAGACTTTGGGCAATGGAAATGCCGTGCGGCTGAAAATACCGGGCGTACAGTCCAACCAGTAGTGGATTGCCTACCGCCGCTGCCGCCTTCCGCTGCGTAAGTGTACCCTTATAGTCCACAATATGGCTCTTTCCTGCGCCTACAGCCCCCGACGAAACGATAATAACCCGGTATTGCGCGTATAAACCCGCCACCTGACGAGCTATCTCCGAAATAATCCCTTCATCCGGTTCACCCGTAGCCAACGTGATGGAGGCAGTTCCAAATTTTACGACAAGAATAGGCTTAGTAGAGGACATAGCGGAAAGAGGAAAACAACCTCACGAAGAAAGTGTACTCCCCTCTCCTTTGAGGAGAGGGGCAGGGGTGAGGTGAAATAACTACGCTACCCGCTGAAAAACAGGCATTAATTCAGACTCGACAAACTGATTCTTCTCCACGACCGCCTTCCGCAATCGACCAATGTACTCTAGCTTGGGAATCTCGACCGCCCCGAAACGGCGGACGTTGTCGTTCATAAACTGAGTGTCGAGCAACTTGAAATTGCGTTCTCGTAAGGTTTCGATCAGGGCGTGAAAAGCCACCTTGGAGGCATTGCTCACGCAGTGAAACATCGACTCGCCGAAGAAAGCCGATCCGATCGCCACGCCGTACAGGCCGCCAACAAGTCGGCCTTGCTGGTACGCCTCCACGCTGTGGGCCATGCCAAGATGATGTAAATCTGTATATGCCTGAATGATGGATTCGGAAATCCAGGTGCCTTTCTCCTGTTCGCGCGGCGCGGCGCAACCCCGCATGACTTCCTGGAAATCGTGGTCGATGCGAATCTCGAACGCCTTCTTATTCAGGACGGGACGCAACGATTTGGAAGGGCGGTAAGTGTCGATAGGAATGATAGCGCGCGGGTCGGGCGAGTACCAGTAGAGCGTGCCGTCGGCGTCAGCCATCGGAAAAATCCCATTAATATAGCCATAGACCAGGTCGTCGGCGGTAAGTCGGTTCATGGAATGAGTCTAATTGTGGATTGTGTTTTTCAAAATTATCACATATTTCAAAGATTCACTATAAATTATGCCAACAGGTTGAATATCAAATTCCTGGTAATTAAGAATTTGGAACAGAAGTAAGTTGTTGAATGTGGTTTGGACCAGAAAAACACTCAAACCAGAGACAAAAAGAATGAACGCAAAAAATAAAAGCGCGGTTTAACTGGATTAGAAGCAGATTTTTTGCAAGATTTGCACCGTTTTATACCAAACGCTCGTCGCCCTGACGGCAAAACAGCCCGTGAATAGCAAAGTGGTTCTTACTTTCTTTCATACGACGCCCTTCCGATTTAGGTCCACCCGGACCCTATAATCTCTTTTTGCCTACGTGGCAAATACTTTTCTGCCCTTTTTCCTGCTTTTATATCTTAATTCACTTCCAATCGTTGTGAGTTTCCCCAAGCTTTGCGCAGAAGGAGTCAACTCAGCCTTTTTTCATGAAAAATAAAGAAAATCAAGAAAGTAATTTCATCGTAGAAGTCGCCACCGAAGATCACTTGCATCATGCCGAAACGATCTGCGCTGAAATGGAGGAAAGTGCCAAGCAGCGCGGTACGGGTATCGCCAAGCGTTCCGTGGTCTACCTGATGGAAAAGATGGTGGAAGGCAAAGCCATCATCGCCACTACCAAGGACGGCGATTGGGTTGGCTTCTGCTACATCGAAACCTGGGAGCACGGTAAGTTTGTGGCCAACTCGGGCCTGATCGTCTCGCCCAATTACCGCAAGAGTGGTATGGCCAAGGCCATCAAATCCAAGGCTTTCGAGTTGTCGCGCAAGAAGTACCCTAACGCCAAAATTATTGGTATCACGACTAGCCTGGCGGTGATGAAAATCAACTCCGACCTGGGCTACGAACCCGTCACGTTCAGCGAGCTGACGACCGACGAAGCCTTCTGGAAAGGCTGCGGGAGTTGCGTCAACTACGATATTCTGACCCGTACGGGCCGCAAGAACTGCCTCTGCACGGGCATGATGTACAACCACGAGGAAGCCGAAAAGGTAGAAGCAGGTGAAGAGGAGGGTTGGAATTTTCTAAAAGAATCTAAGCTTTACGAGCGTTGGATGCGCATCAAGCAGCGCATCATGCTGCGAAGGTCAGA
>NZ_JBGSXF010000095.1:0-18180 GCF_041751555.1 Persicitalea sp.
GGTGGACGTACAGCGAAGCAAGTACACCTGGAAGGGCGATGAGTTCATCAAGGACTATCCATTGGCGGGCGCAGGTAACACCGAATCTCTTGAAAAATCAAAAACTGATCCTAATTTCCGGCCAGACTTTTCAAAATACGATTTGGTCGTCGTCAATTTTGGCTGGAACGCAGCATCTTGGCCCGAGACGACGAAGACCGATTTTGAAAAATTTATGAAAAACGGCGGTGGTCTGGTCGTCATTCACGCTGCCAACAATTCGTTCCCCGACTGGCCGGCCTACAACCAGATGATTGGCCTGGGCGGCTGGGGCGACCGCACCGAGAAAGACGGGCCGTACGTGTACTACGACGAAGGCGGTAAGTTGGTCAGGGACACTACGCCGGGTAAGGCCGGGGCGCACGGGGCGCAGTCGGAATTCTTGATTACGGTGCGCAACGCAAACCATCCTATCACGAAGGGAATGCCCGCCACCTGGCTGCACACCAAGGATGAACTGTACAACCGTCTGCGCGGCCCGGCCGAAAATATGGAGGTGCTGGCGACGGCTTACGCGCCCAAAGACAACAACGGCACCGACCACAACGAACCCATGCTGATGACAATCAAGTACGGTAAGGGACGGGTGTTCCACATGGCGATGGGCCACGTGGATTATTCGGTGCAGGATGTCGGGTTCATCACCAGCTTGCAGCGCGGGGCTCAGTGGGCGGCTACCGGGAAAGTCGATATACCAATCCCGAAGGACTTCCCCACGGCGACGGTGACCAGCTCGCGGGAATTCAGCAAATAGCCGCTTTCTTTTGTGCTAAAAGCCAGCAAAATTGATTTTCTCAACTGATTTATTATCAGATTATTGCCCAAAAATTTATTTTTATTTGGCATAGCAAAGTCCTAGTTTTGGCCGTTGTAAAGACAATTCAACGAACCCCTAAAACTTTCTTTCTTGCTGATGACCAGACGACTGATCCTTTTCGCAGCCGTAGTTTCCCTCCTTCTTTTTGCCGCCGCCCAAGCCTTTCTTTTCGATTTTAGCGGCGTAGTTTCCATCCCAAAAACCGAAGTTTCGGTCGCTCAAAATGAGCCTCCAGCCCCAGTGATATACGGGATTGTTACCGATTCGCTGGAAGTCAGGAAAGGCGTGGTTGAGCCGGGCGAAACAATTTCGACGCTGCTCGGTGACTACAACATTGGTCTGAGTAGGGTCCACGCTCTTTCTGAGAAAGCCAAGGATGTGTATGACTTGCGGAGGATGCGAGCCAAACGTCCTTATACTCTGCTGTACGCGCGAGACGCGTCGCGTACGGCGAGGTACTTTATTTACGAACCCAACGCAACGGAATACGTCATCTACGATTTGCGGGATAGCCTGTGCGTGACTCTCTGCCAACGAAGGGTGGATGTCGTTGAACGAGAAATAATTGGTCAAATCCGTGGCTCTTTGTACAAGTCGATTCTCAATGCAGGTGGCTCGGCTCGACTAGTCGATCAACTCGCTGACATTTACGCCTGGCGGCTCGATCTGAACCGTGTGCAACCGGGTGATAGCTTCAAACTTATTTTTGAATCAAGACAAATCGATGGTAAAACCATTGCCGATGGACAATTGAAAGGGGCATATATTCAGCACAGCGGCGAGCCGCTCTATGCTATCGCGCTGGATCAGGGCAAAGGAGTTACCTACTTCGATCAGGATGGCAAGAGTTTCAAGAAAGCTTTTTTAAAAGAACCTGTCGAGTTTAGCCGCATCAGTTCGCGCTACACCCAGCGGCGTTTTCATCCCGTGCAGCGTCGGTTTAAGCCACACTTGGGTACTGACTACGCCGCCCGGCGCGGGACGCCTATCCGTACCGTGGGCGATGGCGTGGTAGTGGAAGCGTCCCGTAGCCGGGGCAACGGCAACTACGTCAAGATTCGGCATGACAAGACCTACACCACGCAGTACCTGCACATGTCGAAGTTCGCGAAGGGGATCCGCCGCGGAGCGCGTGTTAGTATGGGCCAAACCATTGGCTATGTGGGCAGTACGGGCCTTTCCACCGGGCCGCACCTGTGTTATCGTTTCTGGAAAAACGGCCAGCAAGTAGATGCCTTGAAAGTAAAACTACCGTTGGCTGAACCCGTCCGGGAGGAATATCAGGACGTTTTTCTAGCTAAAAAAGACAGCATCATCGAGCGTATGGAAGCGATGGACGCTCGCCAAACGCGCGCCGATCTGCTGGCCGCGCACGAGGCTAAATCAGGCCAATCCTCAATTTAGCGCGCGTATGGTCGGCCGGAATCCCTATTCTTCTTTTTTCTGTCGGAACGGAGCGAGTACTTCCTCGGGGAATGGAAACAGTATGGTTGAGTTCTTCTCAGTGGCGATGTTGGCCAGGGTTTGGTAAAGCCGCAGCTTGATGGCTGAGGGCGACTGGTCGATGATTCGGCCCGCCTCCAGCAGTTTGTGGGCGGCTTGCTCCTCGGCTTGGGCCAGGATGACCTGCGCCCGCCTCGACCGTTCTGCCTCGGCTTGATTGGCCATCATCCGTCGCATATTTTCGGGTAGTTGGATGTCCTTGATTTTGACATCGATGACGATTATTCCCCATCGTACGGTTTCCTCGGCCACGGTTTCTTTGATACTCTTTCCCATCTCCTCGCGCTTCGACAGAATCGTGTCCAGTTCTACCTTACCGCATACGTCCCGCAGGGCTGCCTGGGCTAGTTGGCTGATAGCAAACTGAAACTGCTCGACTTCCAGCACGGCCTTCTCGGGATTCTCGACCTTAAAGAACACCACGCCGTCGATACTACAGGGCACATTGTCTTCGGTCATTACCTCCTGCGAGACAATGTTGATGGTGATGACTCGGATATCGACGGTTTGGATGCTTTCCACGAAAGGAATGATCCACCGCAGACCGGGTTGCAGGGTTTGGACGTAACTACCGAAGCGGAATTTCAAGGCTCGCTTGTATTCAAAAATAACGCGCACCCCGGAGAGCAAAAACAGGATGATAAAGACGGTAAGTACAGTGACGACGAGATTCATAGAGTTTGGGTTTAAAGGATTTAGGGAAATTCAGTCAAGATACCCAATATCGACGTGAGCGCAAAACAGAACAGCGTTTTTGCTTTCACACGATCTCTTTTCCGAAGGGCGTAAAGCATAAACCCATTAGCTTGAAGTGTTGTTTGGCAAACGGAAGACCGATGATGGAGATGGCCAGCAAAATGCCGAACAGCAAGTGTGTCAAGGCAATCCAGATGCCGCCCACCACGATCCAGATGATATTGAACACCGTGGACAGACAGCCTGAATCGCCAGGTACATCCCGAACCTCCCGACCGAAGGGCATCAGACTCAACATCCCAATCTTAAAACACTGCACACCGAAGGGAATGCCAATGATTGTGACGCAGAGGATGAGCCCCGCGACCATGTACTCGATGAAGACGATGATACCGCCGAAGATAAGCCAGATTATGTTTCCTATAAGATTCATAGCAGTTTAGATTTTATCGTTTATGCATAAAACAGCCGCCCGGTTGGAACTGAGCGGCTGTTAAAGTACTGAGAAATTTTCCTTTCAAATGAGGTATGTGAGATATTTCTCTTTCTCGCGCCCCGGTCTTTTATTTTTTACATATCGCGGTTGGGGCGGTTGGCCATTCCCGTGTCATATTCCTGCTGACTTATACGACTGTCGCCGTCAGTATCCCAAGCCCTGTACCAGCCGCCTTTGTTATAACCCGTCCGGTACTCGCCATCATTGAGGAAGCCGTCGCGGTCGATGTCCCAATCGGCCCAGCTCTGTCCTTCATAGCCATTGTCCATGTTTCCCTTATTCCACTCGGTTTCGTCCAGTTTGCCATCGGCATTGGTATCCCAGGTTCTGTAGTTGCCACCTGAGTACTCGTCTTCGTCGAGGTATCCGTCCGTATTCGCATCCCAGTCCGTAAAGTAGTTAGTGGATATCATAGAGTTGTCTTCCGCCATTTCGGTAGTTTCCATTTCGTTGTCATCGGTAGCGGAATCGTTGTCGCCGCAGGATGTCATTCCCAGCATCAGGAAAAGACTCAGGCCGCTGGCCGTCAGTGTCATCAAATTTTTGTTGGTCGTTTTCATAGTAGGTTGTAGTGTTAGAGGTTTGTAATTACTTATTATTGAGGAATCTAAAAAAAATGTGCCTTGAATACGTCGGCACACTTACTGGCCAGCACACAACGTAGTTCCCGGAAACCGCACACAGTAGACTTAGGAGGCATTTCGAGCCCGCTGGTGAATTAGGTTGAGTCGTGAAATCCATGATTGAAAGAAAGTCATGATTGTGGGGGAAATACCTCAAAAAGCTACTCTATTTGGTATTTTGTTACCCAACCCTGAATTTTTGGTCAATCCGTCAGCACCTTTATTCTCAAATTAATCTCTCATACCATTTCCTTTAGCCCTTGCTCAATTTTACCTACCGTCAGTAAGCGGCATTCCAATTGTCCCGGCAAAATTTCTGTGAACTTAGGCCCGTTTATGCTCATCGGTTTTTGGATGCCCCGGAGGATTAACCCTAACTCTTTACCGCACCATTCCTTTCCTTAAGCATTGAAGTTACTATCGCTGGCTCATCGTCCAAATTCACAGCGCTGGGTTGGACAGTGTAGGATGGTTGGGAAACCCAAGATGCTAGATTTGCACTAAAACCAGTATATTTTAGAAAGAACGAAGTACTGGTAGGATATAATTTTCTAAATTCACTACTCTTTAGAGGTAAATGACCCCCTTGAATGTCTTATGAAGAAATATTGTCTGGTAACCGATCACTAAACCTAATAACCGTATAGAACGAGGCCTATGGCAAAAACATAAAACTAAAAAAAGCCGACCGTGTGTCACTACGGCCGACTCAAATTTTCACCTTCATTTTGCATTATTCTGGGGAGAAACATGCAAGGTGCAGCGTTCCATTTTTCTCAAAACAAAACTTTCAAAACTATGAACGAATCGCGACAATTACAATTGCGCGGATTAGAACGCAAGCTGTTTCGGCTACGCTCGATCCCGACCCCACTTCTTTGCTTTCTATTTACTCTGCTGATTTTCAGTCAGATTTTTGCAAACCCTAATCCTGTAAAGCCTGGATCGGCTGCTGCCATCAGCGGAAAAGTGACCGACGACGGTGGGCTTCCACTCCCAGGCGTGAGTGTGGTTCTGAAAGGTTCCAACACCGGAACCACCACCGATGCGGCGGGAACCTACTCGCTGAACACGCCCGGCGACAACGGCACTTTGGTATTTTCCTACGTTGGCTTTCTGAGCGTCGAGGAGGCAATCAATGGCCGCACAACGATTGATGTAAAAATGTCTGTCGATACTAAGTCGCTCTCGGAAGTAATCGTGGTGGGCTACGGTAGCCAGGTGAAGAAAGAAATCACTGGGGCCGTTCAGACCGTCAGTGCGGCGGAAATCAAGGATATTCCGGTATCGCAGATTTCGCAGAAGTTGCAGGGGCGTCTCGCGGGGGTACAAATCAACCAAACGACGGGTAAGCCGGGACAGGGAATGAACATCCGCATCCGGGGCCAATTGTCGGTTTCGGGGGGTAGCGATCCGCTGTACGTCATCGACGGATTTCCGATCTCGGGCGACATCAGCAATATCAACCCCGACGAAGTCGAAGATATTACGATATTGAAAGATGCGGCCTCGACCTCGATGTACGGTTCGCGGGCAGCTAACGGCGTTGTGCTTATTACCACCAAAAGAGGTAAAACAGGCCAGACGAACGTGAGTCTGAACGCTTTTGTGGGAACGCAGAACGTGGTGGAAAGGGGGCGTCTCGATATGATGAACGCCGTAGAATTTGCGCAGTTCAAAAAAGAATTCTATGAAGATGCCGGACAGCCTGTCCCTGATATTTTTCAGAACCCTTCGCAGTACGAAGGCAAGAACAACGACTGGTACGATGCATTGCTGCGACGGGCTCCGATCCAAAGCTATAACCTGACGATCACATCCAATAAAGAAAAAGTTAATACGGCTATCGTGGCGGGTGTTTTCAACCAACAGGGCGTAGTACTTAACAATGAGTACAAGCGCTACTCGTTGCGGATGAATATGGACTACGCGATTTCGGACAAAGTTAAAATCGGCTTCAACGTTGCGCCCAACTACGTGTTCGACAACACTCCGCGCACCGACGGTACTCGTGGTACGGGTATCCTGTTTAACGCCCTGCACACCTGGCCGATCATGCCCATTTACCAGGATAATGGCGAGCTGACCCTTTTCAACCGATTCCCCGGCAACACAGGGAACATTTTTGCTTATCCCAACTGGGTGCGGGCGGCAGAGGAACTGACCAATGAGACGAAGGACGTCAACATTCTCACGAATGGCTACGTGGAGTATCGTCCGATCAAGGGGCTTATGATCAAATCAACCATCAACGCCGAGCTGCGGAATTCCAAATTCTTCTTTTTCAATCCTTCTACGGCAACAAGTGCGATCAATGTACCCATTCCCACGACTGCGGTTTCCATCCGACAAACCACCGATGATTTCTCCTGGTTGAACGAAAATATCGTTACCTACGGGCGGAATATTGGCGAGCATAATTTTGAAATCCTGGGCGGGTTTACCAACCAACGCTTCCGGCGGGAAAGCTTCCGGGTTCAGGCCGACACCTACGCCGACGACCGCTTGCCTACTGTACAAGGCGGCATCAACATCAACCGGGGCGGCACCAACAGTGCGGTGCAAGAGTGGGCGTTGAGTTCGTTTCTGTCGCGGCTTACTTACAACTTTAAAGGCAAGTACCTGCTTACCGCCTCTATTCGTACCGATGGTTCGTCACGCTTTGGAGCTGACAATCGCTGGGGTACTTTTCCGTCGGTGTCGGCTGGCTGGGTGATTTCAGACGAGAACTTCATGCAAGATGTTTCCAAAGTTTCTTTCCTCAAACTACGGGCGAGTTACGGTATTACGGGCAACAACAATATTGGTAACTACACCCAGTACGCCCGGATCAACAACACCGTCAACGCTGCTTTTGGAAACAACATCGCTGCGGGTGCCGTCGTGAATTCTCTGGCCAATACCAACTTGGGTTGGGAAACCACCAAGCAATTGGATTTCGGCGTGGACTTGGGCTTTTTCAATGACCGCCTCCAGCTTACCTACGACTACTATACCAAGCGGACTACGAATCTGCTCTACAATGTGCAGGTGCCGCAAGAGTCGGGCTTCAACAGCTTTGCCGACAATATCGGCGAGATCAAGTTCTGGGGGCACGAGTTCGCCGTTACTAGCAGAAATACTACCGGCAAGCTACAATGGACGACGAATGCCAATATTTCGTTTAATCGAAATCGGGTGATTGCGCTGGCAGACGGGATAGACCGCGTGTACGGCGACTATCACATCACGCAAGTGGGCCAACCCTTCGGGCAGTTCTACGGCCACATCGCCGATGGTGTTTACCTGAATGCGGAAGATCTTAAAAATTCTCCCCAAGTACCGGGCCGCTCTACGGTGGGCAGCATCAAACTGCTGGATCTGAACGGTGACGGAATCATCACACGGGGCGGTGACTTCGATGACCGTGCGATCATGGGCAATCCCTTCCCAAAATTTATTTACGGCATCACCAACAACCTCCGCTACGGCAACTTTGATTTGAGCATAGTAGGCTCTGGTTCTCAGGGTAATCAATTGTTGGTACGTCACCTGTTCAGTACGGCCAACCTCGACGGCGTGTTCAATCTGGTTGATGGGGTGAAGTATCGCTTCCGGTCGGTCGAAAACCCTGGTAAGGGAATGTACGGCACTACCGTAGGTGGTGGCAATGTAACAGGTATTGAGCGTGATTGGATGAATAGCCGCTTCGTCACCGATGCCTCTTTCTTTACAATCAAGAACGTGACCCTGGGCTATACATTCAGTGTGCAGAATAAGTACTTCAAGTCGGCTCGCGTCTATGCATCGGGTCAGCAACTCTACATATTCACCAAATACTGGGGGGGACAAAATCCTGAAACCAGCGCCCAAAATAATGGAGCGGGCGACGGCGGCAACCTGAGTCCGGGCGTGGATCTTTCAAACTACCCCGTCCCCCGTACCTTCACGGTGGGTGTCAATCTGAACTTTTAAGTTTATGAGTTCATGAGTCTATGAGTCCATGAGTTTTGCCGGATATCGAATTCGCTAACTTTTGTACTCATATAACTCACAAACTATTTTAATCTACACGGGCAGTACCGCCATAAACTCATAAACTTTAAACCTTAAACTCATGAAAAAATCACTCATTTTCCTCTTTACCCTGTCACTGTTGGTTTCGGCCTGTGACAGCAAGTTCCTGGAAATATTCCCGGAAACAGAACTGAGTTCGCCCGTCTTTTTTAAGACCGAATCGGACTTTCAGCAAGCTGTGAATGCCTCTTACGTACCCTTGCGCGATATAGTTAACGGTCGCGCCTGGTTGCTAGGCGAGATGCATTCCGATAATACGTACTATGCCCGCAACCCGCTGTTTGGAGCTACCGAGCAGCAGGAGGATCTCGCCGACTTCGCCGTTCCGACGGCACAAGGACTGACAACCAATGTACACGTGCTGAATCAGTACCGACTCGATTATGACATCATAGCTCGCACCAATCAGGTACTGGTACTGATCGACGATGTGGATTTTGATGCCACTGCCAAAGCTAACCTGAAAGGACAAGCTCAGTTTCTGCGGGCTTACGCCTACTTTGAACTGGTTCGCTACTTTGGCAGGGCACCCCTCCACCTTACTCCGGTGGCCACCCGAGAGGGAGCCGCTGCGGAGCTGGCTGATACGCAAGGACTTTACGCCCAGATCGAAAAAGACCTTCTGGCTGCTACGACCGCACTTCCGCTCAAATCAAAGCAGGAATTGGGACGTGCAACTTCGGGCGCCGCCAAAACACTGCTGGCCAACGTATACATGCAGCAAAAGAAATGGGCGCAGGCCGAGCCGTTGTTACGTGATGTCGTCACCAGCGGCGAGTACTCCCTGATCCCTAACTACGCCGATGCCTTTTCTACCTCTACCGGAAACAAGAATAATAAGGAGTCTGTCTTCGAGGTGCAGTTTTTGGAAGGTTCGGCTGGTCTGAACGGGAACTTTCTGTATGCTTTCATGCCTCGCCCAATGACCCAGCAGGAGTTGCTGCCGATCACGGGTACTGCCAATCCGCAACCCCTAAGCGGTGAGGGGAATAACATCCCGACCCCCGACATTATCGCCGCCTACGAGCCGGGCGACACGCGGTTAGCTGCCTCGGTCGCTTACGTTACGCTGAGCGGCAGCGCGCGCCTCAACAAGGTATATCCCTACATCAAGAAATACGCCAAACCCCATGCCTTGAATGGCAATCATGGCATGAACTGGCCCATTTACCGCTACTCGGAAGTGCTGTTGTTTATAGCTGAGTCACTAAACGAGCAGGGCAAGACGGGCGAAGCAGCTACATTCATTAACCAGGTACGCAAGCGGGCTGGTCTGGCCGATACCAAAGCAGCCTCACAAGCGGCTATGCGCGACGCTATTTTCCAGGAAAGAAGGGTAGAATTGGCTTTCGAGAACAAGCGCTGGTTCGACCTGCTGCGCTCTGGCAAGGCGGTCGAGACGATTACCGCTTACGGCAACCGCATTAAGGCCAATCCAGCTGCCTACTATTACCCGGTCAATGAGGGCTCGCTACCGCGTGCAAATGCCTTCACCCAAATTGATCTCCTTTATCCGCTGCCTGCCGACGAATCGTCGTTGACACCGTTCTTTTAATTTTTTTGTAAAAAGAGTGGACTTTCTCAAGCCAGAAAGTCCACTCTTTTTGTTTTTGCTAATTGACCTACGCTACGCAAGTAATTTTTACAATTGAACTGCTTTTTTCAATCTGGTGCGGAATGTTTAGCTAGTTAGGGTTAAAACATCGGCCATTCCGTCTCCGTTAGGTAGCTATTTCAAGAATTTCTTTTTTATAAAAAACAAAACCTATGTCCAGTAAACGCTTCTCTTTTCTCATCCCCAAACTCCTGCTCGGTCTGGGAGTCATTTTGGGGTTAGGTGCCTTTTATGTCAAAGTCGCTCCCTTTGCTCCAACCAACGCCAAAGCGGACGACGACAAAGCCAGTAAACTGAAATTACAGCCCGGTTTTGCCGCCGAACATTTATACAGCCCATCGGCCAACGGACAGGGTTCGTGGGTATCGATGTGTTTCGATGACAAAGGTCGCCTCATTACTTCCGACCAGTATGGTGGCTTGTACCGCATGACGATCCCAGCCATCGGCTCGGGTTCGACCAAGCCCACTAAGATCGAGCACCTCAAAGTCGGTACGCCCGGCGATACACTCGGCATGGGTACGGCCCACGGGCTGTTTTATGCTTTCAATAGCCTGTACGTGATGGTGAACAACCGCGTGACGAAGGATTTGCCAAAGCACAGCGGATTTTACCGTTTGCAGGACACCAATGGTGACGATCAATACGATAAAGTGACGCTGTTGAAAGAACTGGAAGGCAACGGCGAGCACGGTCCGCACAGCATCATCATGTCGCCCGACAAGAAATCGCTCTTCGTGATTTCAGGCAACCATACCGACGCCCCCCAAATGGACGACTACCTGCTGCCCAAAACCTGGAAAGCGGACAACCTTTTCCCGCTCATCAAAGACCCGCGCGGCCACGCCAACGACCGCATGGCTCCTGGCGGCTGGGTTGCCAACGTGCAGCCCGATGGCAGTGATTGGGTACTTTACAGTGCGGGCTACCGCAATGCCTTTGACATGGCTTTCAACGATACGGGCGATTTGTTCGTTTATGACGCCGATATGGAATGGGACATCGGTACGCCCTGGTATCGCCCCACGCGCATCTGCCACGCCACCAGCGGCAGTGAGTTCGGTTGGCGCACGGGCAACGGCAAATGGTCCCCCGCCCTGCCTGACAACCTGCCCCCCGTCATCAATATAGGACAGGGCTCTCCCACGAGTATGCTGTTTGCCAGTAATGCCAAATTTCCGGCCAAGTACAAAAACACGCTACTGGCCTTCGATTGGAGCTTCGGTATTGTCCACTCGATTCACCTGAAACCCAGCGGCTCTACCTTTACTGCCGAACACGAGGAATTCCTCTCCGGCGTACCCCTGCCGCTGACCGATGGTGTCATCGGTCCCGATGGAGCCCTGTACTTCATGACGGGCGGACGTCGCCTGGAATCGGATTTGTACCGGGTACATTACAAGGGCAACGATGCTTTGGCTTCCACGGTCGCAGTACCGCCTGTCAACAAAGAAAACCAGTTGCGCCGCAGCCTGGAAAAGTACCATACGGGACAGAACAGCGCGGCCATCGCTGCTGCCTGGCCGGAACTAAATAATCCCGACCGCTTCATCCGCTATGCGGCCCGCATCGCCGTAGAACATCAGCCGCTGAGCGAGTGGAAAGACAAGGCTACGAGCGAGAAAGATCCAATTACGGCCATCCAGGCGGCGATCGCTCTGGCCCGAACCGATAGTGTCGATAGCGACATCAAGGCTAAGCTGAACGCCAACCTTTTGAAGATAAACCTCAAAAGTCTGACCGAACCCCAGCAAATAGAATTGATCAGAGCCTACGAGCTGGTGACGCTGCGCCTGGGCGAGCCCGATGCTGCCCAGAAAAAGCAAATCATCGCGGCTCTGAACCCCAGCTACCCGTCCAACTCCGGTGAACTGAACCGCTCGCTCGCCCGGATGCTGGTGACGCTTCAGGCTCCCGGCGTGATCGAAAAAACGCTGGCTTTGATGGATAAAAAAGAGGACACCAGCATGATGCCCGGTGGCATGACTGCCACGTCATCAGCCGACCTTATCATGCGGAATCCCCAGTATGGTCTGGACATCGCCAAAACCCTGGAAAAAATGCCGCCACCCCAACAGACGTACCTGGCGGTAATGCTCTCGTCGGCCAAAGATAATTGGACGCCCGCCCTGCAAGAGCGGTACATGAAGTGGTTCCGCAAGGCGTTTGAATACCAGGCCGGACGCAGCTACATCGGATTCATGGATAAAGCGCGGAATCTTGCCCTGACCCACGTTCCTGCCGACAAAAGAGCGGCTTACGATAAAATGTCCGGCGGTGAATTGCTGAGTAAGAATGGTAACGATTTGGCTCAGAGCGTGTACCCCAAAGGTCCCGGTAAAAGATGGGACGTAGAAACTGCCCTGGCCGTCGTGGATGATGCCCACCTGACGGGCCGAAACTACCAGCAGGGTAAGGATATGTACAATGCCATTACCTGCGGCCGCTGCCACGCCGTGGGAGGGCAAGGCGGTAATATCGGTCCCGATCTGACCCAGCTCGGCAAGCGTTTCTCGAACAAAGATATTCTGGAATCGATCATTGAGCCTAATAAGGTAATCTCCGACCAGTACGCCGCCACCCGCTTCGAGCTTAAAAATGGTGAGTCGATCGTGGGTCGGATTACCAATGAGGATAAGACTAGCTATACAGTTTCTCAGAATCCATTTGCTCCTGATATGGTCGTGAAGGTTGCCAAAAAGGACGTGGCTTCCAGCCAGTACTCGCCGTCGTCGATTATGCTGCCTGGTCTGATTAACAGCCTGAACGAGGACGAGCTCAGAGACCTGATCGCCTACCTCAAATCCGGTGGCAACGAGAAGGATAAGATGTTCTCGTCTTCGGGGTCAGGTTCGAAAAGCGGAAAATAATCAGGCTAAGCAAGGCAGGATGGCCACCAGGTGATTCTGCCTTGTTTCTAAAAAAATGATTCAGTTAAAACTTAATTTAAGATCTGATTTTGGATAAATATAAAAAGGTAACCCTGCCGGCAATGGTACTGGCCCTGCTGGTAACTGGAATGGGCTTCACTTCCTGCGTTGGCCAGAAAAAGGGTGAGAAGAGTGAGAAGGGTTTTGTGAAAATCTTTGACGGCAAAACCCTGAGCGGCTGGAAGGGCGACCCGACTTACTGGCGGGTGGAAGACGGTAACCTAACGGGCGAAATCACCCCTGAGACGCTGCTGAAAACCAACTCCTTCATCATCTGGCAAGGTGGCCAACCGGGCGATTTTGAGCTGAAAGGTGAATTCAAGATCACCGAAGCGGGCAACTCCGGCATCAACTACCGTAGTGATCAACTCACTGACATCCCCTACGCCCTGCGTGGTTACCAAGCCGATATCGACGGTAAGCGAACCTACACCGGACAAAACTACGAGGAACGAAAACGCGCCACACTAGCCTATCGCGGCGAAATCTCCACGATCAATTCCTACGATGGCGATGCTTCTATGGAAGCGGTTCGCACTAAGGTCGCCAAGAATAACTGGACGAACCGCACCGTGACTGGCTCGTTGGGTACTTCTGATGAGTTGAAAAAGCTCGTTAAACCCGAAGACTGGAACACCTTCCACATTATTGCCAAGGGCAACCGCCTGCAACATTACATCAATGGAACCCTCATGAGCGACGTAACGGATAACGACACGGTCAGTGGCATGAAGAAGGGCCTGCTCGGCGTGCAAGTGCACGTCGGTCCACCCATGAAAGTGCAGTACCGGGAGTTGAGGATAAAGGAAATGTAGTTTACAGTGGCAAAGTGGCAAAGGCACAAAGTTCCAAAGTGAGCTTACGTCGGAGAAACTGGATCAACAAAAGACTAGCTCAACAACAATTACACGATTACACAATAGCGCGGGCTGCCCCGTCAACAATTATACCCCCTTGACAAAAATAGGTTTTAACGTACTCGCTTGGTCGGCGGTAGTTTCAGAAGACTTGAATCCGATTGCTGACCGGCTTAAAAAGATCGGCTACGACGGCGTGGAGTGCTTCGTGGGCGCGGCGGAAGACCCGGCGGCTTACCGCAATTTTGGAAGACACGCCGCTGACTTGGGCTTAGGCATGACCGCCGTTACGGTGGTAAGTCCTGAAACAAATCCTGTAAGCAAATCGGCGGCGGTGCGCGGAAAGGCATTAGAGCGCATCAAGTGGTGCATCGACCGTTCGCACGACCTGGGAGCGACGATCCTGTGCGGACCTTTTCATTCGGCCCATGCCCATTTTTCCCGGCAACCCGCCCAGGACGATGAATACGGTCGCGCCGCCGAGCTGCTGCATGATGCCGGGGTGTACGCCGCGCAGGCCGACATCATCCTGGCACCCGAAGCCCTCAACCGCTTCGAATGCTACCTCTGCAATACCGCCGAGCAGCTTTACCGCTTGGTCAATATGGCTGGGCATCCTAACGTGCGGGCGATGTTTGACACCCATCACGCCAACGTGGAGGAGAAAAGCTATACCGCCGCCCTCGACACGCTCAAATCAGTGCTGGCCCACGTTCACATCAGTGAAAACGACCGCGGTACGCCCGGTGGTAGCCATTTGCCATGGGAAGAGATTTTTGCCAAACTAGCTGATCTCGAATACGATGGTTGGCTGACCATCGAGGCATTTTCTCGTAACGACCCCGACTTCGCCAATTCTATCGGCGTATGGCGCGAGTACAACGACCCCTGGGACATTGCGGAGGATGGGTTTAAATTTATCGAGCGCATGAGCGCAAAGCACTTCGTTTAGTGGACAGTGGACAATGGACAATGGATAATTCTTCAAGATTGATTTTCTTCTTTTGCCTTGCAATTCTGAGTTTGGTTTCCAGCGCGATTGCGCAGCCTGCCGATGATTTTGGGAAATATAGGGTAGTTTACAAAGGCGAAAAAGGACCGGGAGTGGGTAAGAATATTGTGTTCGTCGCCACTGACCACGAGTACCGTAGTGAAGAAAGCCTGCCGCAACTGGCTAAAATGCTAGCCAAGCACTACGGCTTTGACTGCACGGTAGTTTTTGCGCTGGATGAGGATGACAATATTCTGCCCGGCGGCTCTAATCTGCGCGGCCTGGAACTACTTGAGAATGCCGATCTAATGGTACTTTTCACCCGCTTCTCAGATTTTCCCGATGAGGAAATGCAGCATTTCGACAACTACCTCAAGCGCGGCGGCCCCATCGTTGCCCTGCGCACCTCCACCCACGCTTTTAACATAAAAAATCACCCGAACTGGCAGCATTACGACTTTCGTTACGACGGCCCGAAAAAAGAATGGAAAAACGGTTTTGGTAAATACGTTTTGGGCGAAACCTGGGTGACTCACTACGGTACGAATCATAAGCAGTCGTCTCGGCTCTCCATCGAGCCTTCCCAAAAAAATAATCCCATCATGCGGGGAGTGAAAGATATGTGGGTGCAGTCAGGAGCATACACGGCCGACCCGACCGAGGGTAGCGTGATTTTGGCCAAAGACCAACCATTGAACGGCATGACACCCGCCTCCCCGGCCGACGCCACCAAGTCTCCCGTCCCCGTAGCCTGGACGCGCACCTACCAACTCGAAGGCGGCAAACCGGGCCGCGCCTTTACCACCACGCATGGTGCCTCCGAAGATATTCTGAACGAAGGTTTCCGCCGGATGCTGGTCAATGCCTCGCTTTGGGCTATGGGCATGGAAAATAAAATAAAGGGAGACAACGAGGTGTCGCTCGTCGGCCCATACAAGCCAACTACCTTTAATTTTAGCGGCTACAAGGCTAAGGTCAAACCTGATATGCTGGCGGGCTATGACTCGCTGATTATGCCAGGGAAGGTAGTGGAGAAATAAATTTGGTCAACGGTCAACACGGACTTGGTGCGACGCAGCGGCCCCGAGACGTCGGGCGACATTCCTTGGCCTGCTTTGTTGCGAATTTTTCCCGCGTACCGTTAATCCTTAACCTTTGACCTCGAAAATTATGACAAAAAACATTCCCTTTCGCTTCGGCTCTGAAGTTTATACCTGGTTCATGGCGGGCAACGGTACCGTCCACGAAGGACGCTTGGGTCACATGATCGAGGTGATCGCCAAGGCTGGCTTTACGGGCGTTCAACCCATCTATCCCTGGATGGGGCCGCTGCAAGACGCTCATAAGTTAGCGGATAAACTTAAAGAGCAAAATATCGAACTGGCGGCGCTTTCGCTACCCTTCGAGTGGAACAGCCCCATGGAATCTGACGCCGAACGGGCCGAAGCCGATCAAGCCATCGAACTACTGACGCACTTCCCCAACGCCATCCTATGTACGGTACAAATCCCGACGGGCCGACATGATCTAAAGGAACGCCGTAAGAGTCTGGTCAATATTGTAAACGGAATATCGAAACGAGCGGCGGACAAAGGCATTCCGTGCAGCTTTCACCCCAACTCACCCGAAAACTCAATCATTCGCATCGCCGAAGATTATAAGGTAGTTCTAGAAGGACTAGACACCTCCGTGACGGGCTGGACGCCCGACGTGGGTCACATCATCAACGGCCATATGGATCCGCTCGAAGTAATGCAGAAATATGCCTCACTCATCAACCACGTTCACTACAAAGACTGGGACGGTGAGCCGGAGTTTGCGTTGATGGGTGATGGGAAAGTAAATCTATTAGCCATTACTCAATGGCTCAAAGACCAAAACTACACGGGCTGGATCGTCTGCGAAGACGAAGCCGAAATGGCCATCGAAGAACCCGATCAAGTCACGCTCCACGACGGGCAGTGGATTTATGATAAATTGATTCCAGCGTTGAAGTAGCTGTCGGCCATCGGCAGTTGGCTTTCGGCTTTACTAGTCTTACAAGCCGAAAATGCCGTTAGCTTGGAGACATCGAATAAGCAGTTTGTTTTTACAAAAAAAGGCCGAGAGCTGATAGCCGACCGCCGAAAGCCAAGAAAATGCCAACCGTCCAATCCAACGGAATAAATTTCTACTACGAAGAACGCGGCTCCGGCGAGCCGCTACTCCTCATCATGGGCATCACCGCCGACGGCTCTGTTTGGGAACCGCATGTGTCTGCTTGGGAGAAAAACTTCCACTGCATCCTGCCCGATAATCGGGGTGTCGGAAAGTCTGACAAGCCATCGGGCGACTACACCACCGCCGAAATGGCCGACGACCACGCGGGTCTGCTGGATCATCTGGGCCTGGAAAAAGTCCGCGTCGTTGGCGTTTCGATGGGGGGAGCCATTGCGCTGCAACTAGCCTTGCGGCATCCCGACAAAGTGAGTTCGATGGTACTCATGTGTCCCTGGGCCCGCTGCGACGCGATGGCTGAGGGAATCTTTGAACACATGGTGGATTGTAAAGCCAGATTCACACCCGAAGAATTCAGCCTGTACATTCAACTACTAATTTTTTCGAAAACTACCTGGGACAACGACGAAAAACGTGCCGAATTGGAAAAAGGCCGCAAGGAAGATCCGCCGTTCCCACAACCACTGCACGGCCTGGCCGGGCAAGCCGCGGCCTGTATTAATCAAAACGTGTACGATGATTTGGGGAAAATAAAAGCGTCCACGCTGGTGATTGGTGGCGATGCGGATCAATTTACGCCGCCCTGGATGGGCAAAGAAATCGCGGCAGCTATCCCCAACGCTGAAATTTATCTATACCAGAACCTGGGCCACGCATTTCACTTTGAGAATACCGAAGATTTTAATCCAAGGGTAGAAAAGTGGCTATTGGCCCATTAAGATTTTATAGGGACGGACCAGCGTGTCCGCCCGATATCCACACTCAACCGCGATGAAAGAAAACTGGCATAAAAAAGTAGGCAACCCCGCTCAACTCGGCGGTATCGAAACCTCCGTCCTCGATAACGGCCCCGGACGCGGCACCCGCATTGCCTGGATCAATACGGGGACGGGCTTGCGCTATAAGGTAATACTTGATCGCGCGATGGACATCGCCGATGCTTTTTACAATCAGCATAGTCTGGCGTGGCTGAGCCACAGCGGCGTCACGCCACCGCAACCTTTCTCCGATCAGGGCATCGACTGGCTACGCACCTTTGGGGGCGGACTGCTCACGACCTGCGGTTTGTCAAACGTGGGTGGCCCCAACCAGGATGAACACGGCGAACGCGGTCTGCATGGAAAGGTTAGCAACATTCCTGCCGAAGTTATCAGCATCATCCAGCCTGATCCGCAGCGTGGTCAACTCGACATGAGTATCACGGGTCGCATCCTGGAAACAACCGTCTTCGGCCCGACGCTGGAACTCCGCCGTACCATTTCGGGCACATTGGGGGAGCCTTTTATTAAGGTAAAAGACGAGGTGACTAATTTGGGAAACACTACCGTTCCGCACATGCT
>NZ_JBGSXF010000096.1:0-7250 GCF_041751555.1 Persicitalea sp.
CGAGAGCAGCCGGACCAGTTTGTACAGTTCGGTGCTTTTGCGAATATCCGCTAAAACCGCGATGTCGTAGTTGATGTACGAACTTAGAATATCGCCGATCAAATCCTTTTTATCGGCCTCGCTTTCGGCCAACACAACTTCCGGGAAACCTCCGAATTGGACATACATTTCGTAGAACGCTTTGAGCCGCTCATACTCCGACTTCACAAAGCGGAGTTCCTGCCAATCGGCCAAAGGCTCAAAGAGGATTCCGTTGAAAGTCAGCAGTTCTCCGAAGGTAAGCGGATGTATCTCAAAGAGTTTCTTGCGCCCGGCCAGCGACTCGTTAAAGGTGTTGCGAAGGTAGTAGGCGCTCGACCCCGTCAGGATGAATTTGAACCCGCAGGTGTCGTACAGGTATTTGACCACGCTGGGCAAGTTCGGGGCCATCTGGATTTCGTCAATGGCAATCAGCAGGGGTTGTTCCAGATCGAATCCCCGCTGGGAAAGCGCGTAAACGATGTTCTCGTAATTTTTTTCCGCGAAAAATTCCCGGTTGTCGATGCGTTCCAGATCAAAGTACACCTTCTGGGCGAGGGGAGAGCGTTCCATCAGGGCTTTCAACAGGGTGGTTTTGCCCGTGCGCCGCATTCCCGTCAGTACAGTAATCTGCTTTTTGGCAAGATGGTCGAGTAACGCCGGAAATACGGTTCTTTGGTAAAACATCATACTATTTTTAAAGTGTACTTCAAATATAGTAATACTATTTTTAAAGTACACTTTAATTTAACAGGGAAGTGAGAGCCAATGATGCGCGACGAACCGATTGACAAGGCCCAAGGTAGGGATACCGGGAGTGCAATGGCAAATATTATCTGTTCGCTACTTTTACCAATCCTGAGAAGGCGGTTGCCGCCCAAAATCCCCGGGCCGTGGCTAGGCTCATCGGAAATTCTTAATATTAAACGTCACCGAAAAAATGGGCGCATTGAACACCGTGAGTTCATAGGGCCGAAACCCGTTACCGATTTGCCGAAAGAAAACGGAATACTGATTGTCGATGCCGTACACATTGTAGAGCGTAAATATCCAACTCCCCTGCCAGCGGCGGTTTTTTTCGGTCAGGTTGTTGAGTTGAAGCGAGAAATCGAGCCGATGGTAATCGCGGATACGATCCTGATTGCGGAAGGTAAAGTACGGGATGCTTCGATTTTCGTAGCGCAAAACACCCGTGGGAGCAGTGAACGGACGACCGGAGGAATACGTAAAAGTAGCCGAGAAGGTCGTGATTTTGTTGGGAATCGTGGTGAGGGATAAGTTGAACGAGTGGGGTCGGTCGAAGTTGGCCGGAAACCAGTCGCCCTTATTGATTTGCTCCAAAAATGAAGGCCCTTCGTCCACGCGGTTGAGGACGCGGGCGTAGGTATAGCTGATCCAGCCCGTAGTCGTTCCCTTTTTCTTGGTGGCCATGGCCTCGATGCCATACGCCCGGCTTTGGCCCTGCAAGAGCTGCGTTTCGATATTTTGCCGCAACAGAAAATCAGCGCCCGGCTTGTATTCCACAATATTGTCGGTTTCGCGCCAGTAGGCTTCCAGCGAATAGTCGAATATCGTATTCCGGGAGGTTTGAAAATAACCCAACGTAGCCAGTCGACTCACCTGCGGCTTGATGTGGGCATCGCTCGTTTTCCAGCGCGAAGTGGGTAGCGGCGTAGTAGCATTGGAAATCACCTGCATGTACTGCCTCATGAGCGTGTATCCTCCTTTAAGCGAGGCTAGTTCAGAGAGTTTCAGACTTAGCCCGAGGCGTGGTTCAAATCCGCCGTAGGTGGCCATCGGCTCCGCGCGAGCGTAGTCAGTCACGCCGATGACCGACGATTCTTCCCGGATCGAACCGGGGAGGTAGGCGCGTACGCTGCCGGGGCCCAGATCCAGAAAGTAAGAATAGCGAAGTCCGGCCATCACCGTTAGTCGGGGGGTGACTTTGTACTCGTCTTCGATGTGCCCGGCCAGTTCGACGCCACGTTCCTGGGGTAGTTCTACGGCGTTTACCGACAGGCTGGTACCGGGGTCGAGTCTGCCGGGCGGGTCGAGGAGGTAATTGACCAGGCTCGCCCCGATTTCAATTTTGTGGGCTTCGTCGGGCGTATAGTTGAGGTTGGCTTTCAACTGTCGCTGCATCACCCCCGACATGATTTCGACGGTATTGTCGTCGCTGGTTTCGGGCAAAAGAATACTGGGGGTGTAGTTGCTTTGGGTACCCACCACCTGCATGTCGATCTTGGGTGAAAAAGCGTGAAACCACTTCGCCGAAAAGTTGAGGGTGTTGTACTTGAACTGGGTGGATTCCGACACGATGTTGGACACACCGCCCAGCAGTTCCGTCTGGAAAAAATCCGTATTGAAATAGCTCGAAACAGACAGGGTATTTTTGGGATTGATTATCCAGAATAACTTGGCGGCCGCGTCGCCGAAATTGGCCCGGATGCCCTGAATAGCTGGCGGGCCAAGTTTGAGCAGAAAATCATTGAACGACCCGCGTCCCGACACCAGCAATCCAATTTTATTCTTGACCAGCGGCATCTCTACCGTAAGCCTGCTGGATATCAGCCCAATCCCTCCCTGCACCTTGAACTGATCGAGGCTGGGGTTGGCCATTGCTACATCGAGTACGGCCGCCGCCCGGCCCCCGTAGCGAGCGGGGGTTGTGCCCTTGTACATTTCCAGGGAAGCAACCGCATCGGGCGGAAATACCGAAAACATGCCAAAAAGGTGGGTAGGATTGAAGATGGGGGCATCGTCGAAGAGCATCAGGTTTTGATCCACCGTACCGCCCCGGATATTTACGCCATTGGACGCCTCGCCCACCGACGTAACGCCCGGCAATAGCTGGAGGCTACGGATGATGTCCACCTCGCCCATGACGGCCGGCAGGTTTTTAATGGTTTTAATATTCAGACGCGTGACCCCAAGTAGCGGCTTTCGAAGCGTTTGATCCACGTTTTGGGTCGAAATCGTCACTTCGGCCAGCTCGTTGGCTACGGCCAATAAGCGTAAGGTCAGCGTGGTGTCGCGTCTGAGATCGAACTTGGCGAAGAAAGTACGGTAGCCCATGTTCCTGATTGTTAGCACTACTTCGCCTTCGGGATGAAAAATTTCAAAAATGCCGTCCTTATCCGTAAAAAGTCCAATGCGATTGTAATTGAACTGGACAGCGCCATTGACGATAGGCTCACCCGTGAGCGAATCGGTCAATACGCAACGCACCAGGTAGCTTTTGCCAGGAGGGCGTTTTTGGCCCACGACCGAGGTACTTAGCAAGCTTGCGAATAGGATAAACAGGAGTAAAGTACGTTTCATTGCCAGCCAGTTGGTTTGAAGGGGGTACGGGTACTGGATGCTTTGCAGGGTACTTTGACAAGATCAAAACGGGGAGATGGTAAGACATCCCGCCCGAGCAGCGGTATGACAAGCGGCGAAGGATAGCCTCGCCTGTCGAGCCAAATCCGCTGTACATTCGTGCCCACTGCGCCAAAAAAACCCGCTACCAACTCTCCGGCATCCTCTATATTTTGAATATTACCAACGGGCGGGGCGGCGGGCGTATCGACGAAGGTTCCCGATGTTTCCACCTGCTGTTTGAGTCGTTCAAAATAGCGGTACGCACCCTTCGAAAGATTATGTTGGGTGAGTTCCAGCAGAGCGCCACCTCGAGAATAAAACGGGGCCTGCCGCAGCAATAGTCCTTTGACCTCCTTCCCATTGATGAGTGCGTCAGAAAATATATTGATGCGTTCGTCGCCCAGGATTTCCCAGCAATCGCCATCGCACTGGTAGTCGTAATACACAGAGGGTTGTGAAGGGGTGGGCGGACGTGGGTTGCAGTCCTGGGTGCGTTCGTTGTATTCTACATCGATGCACGTCAGGCAGATGGGCTGCTGTTCAAAAAGGCGCGTTTTCCAGAGGTAGTAGTTTTCCTGATCGACGGGGTCGTTAAAATCAGCAAGCACATCGAGGGAAGACATGGCCCGCTGGTTGAAATTCTGAAACGCAACCGAAATACGCGGATTAAAGACGGTAGAATAGCTGGCAGCCGTGCGAAGTGGCACGAGGGTTTCTTCGGTAGATTGGTATTTGCGCCCATTCGCCAATTCAAAATAGAGGCTGTAGGTCTCATTCGCTTTGCCCCGGAAGTCAGGGTCTGACTCATATACCCCGGCGGAGGTTTCGCTGAGCCGAAGCACCGGACCTCGTTTGGCCCGAATTTCCACCTTGGCACCACTGATCGTTTGTAAAAAGCTGGTACCCTGAGTACTGCGCGTATTTCGGAGCGTTATCCGAACCGGACTATCCTCGGTAACGAATCCCTCCACAGTAAGCAGATTATCGTCGTAGTCGAACGTCTTTCTGTAAGGATCTACGCATTGCATGATCAGTAACAGGGCCAGCATGGTTGCAGCCTTGGTCAATTTTTGGTACATAAAGTTTCTTCAATAAATTTCGGCGGAGGGTTCGACCTGAAGGCCATTTTTCAACGGCAATTCCCGGATGTTGATTTTGCGGACGTCAGTGATAGTGACAGGTAAGTCTCAAATAAAGGGAAAAATTTCGATTCGTCAACCACAGCGTCCGCTAAGTCTGGTCGGGCCACGCCCAACTACCTTTTATCGGCCCAGGATGATCCGACCAAAGTAAAAGACAATCGAAACAGGGTTTTAGACAGGAAGCCACCATCATTGGGAAACAATCCCTTCTAATGAAATTTCAAACACTATGAGAAAGCGATTCCTCCCTCCTATCCTTGCCTTTTTCCTGCTTGTTACCTTATTGAGCGTGGTTTTTATCAAAAAAGAGGAGGGCAAGACCAACTTTGGGATTACCTCCGCTGCGCCAGACAACCGTGCGACGGTCCAACCCAATATCCTCTTTATCACCGTGGACGACATGAACGGCTGGGGACTGATGAAGCACTACCCGCTGGCGAAAACGCCCTACCTGGATGAGCTAAGAGGTCAGTCGTACAACTTCACCCAGAATATCTGCGCCTCGCCCGTTTGTGTGCCTTCCCGAGCGGCCTTTTTCAGCGGAATGTACCCGCACCACACGGGCGCTTACTACAACGGGGCCAATCCCTGGAAGGAAAGTTCCATTCTGGCCAGGACCGAAACCATGCCCGAATGCTTCAAGCGCAACGGCTATGAGACCTTTGGCCGGGGCAAGATTTTCCACGCCAATATTGGCGATGCAAGAGAGGAGGCGATGTTTGACAATCGCCCGATTTTTAAAGGCGGTTTCGGGCCATTCGCCGAAAAGGAAGATTGGGTGGGTTCGGGCAGCTTTGAATCCGTAAAGGCATGGGAAGGGCCGGATTCCGACTTTCCGGACGTGAAGAACGCCGAAGCAGTCATTGATTTTTTACAAAAATCACACGATAAACCCTTCTTCTGCTACGTGGGTTACTGGCGTCCGCACACACCCTACACGGCTCCGAAACGGTTTTTCGATCTATTCGACGAGAAAGACATCGTCCCGACTGCCGGGTACCGGGCCGACGACTTGGACGATGTACCCGTCCAGGGCCGCGAATTGGTGGACTCGCTCTGGCGCTTCGGCGGACGCGAGAGCCTGGAAGGAGCGCACAAAGTTTTCCGGCGCATGATGCACGGTTACCTGGCCACAACGGCCTTCGCCGACTGGTCGGTGGGGCGGGTCATCGAGGCGCTGGACAAAACGGATTTTGCCAAAAATACCATTGTCATCGTGGCCTCCGATAACGGATACCACATGGGAGAAAAGGAGCGCTGGCAGAAGGGAACCCTCTGGCAGCTATCGGCCTACGCGCCGCTGCTCATTCGCTTGCCGAACGGACAGTCGTACGAATGTCCCCAAACGACCAACCTGATCGACTTGTACCCGACGCTGGTGGAACTCTGCGGTCTGAACCCGCCCAAACATATTTTGGATGGAAAAAGCCTGACGCCGATTCTCAAAAATCCGGCGATGAAATGGTCGCCGAGCGTAATGACCTACGGCGAAAAGTACTCGTCCGTCACCGATGGCCGCTACCGATACATCCGCAACCCCGATGGCACGGAGGAGCTTTATGACCACCAAAAGGACCCCCACGAATGGGAAAACCTGGCGGCCAATGCCAAAATGAAAAGCGTCAAAACCCGCCTGGGCAAGGAAATTCCGAATACGTGGGTCAAGTCGTTGGGCGGTGGGTCGGAGAAGAAGGGGGGATATTGAAATAATGATTAATTATAAGGAAATACACGATTCCGGAAATCGAAGGCGGCGGGGCAGCGACCGTAGATTCCGGGAAAATTGACTTTTACACGAAAAGAAAATTTATGAAATCTCCCCTCTGCTTCTTTCTCCTGATCTGGCTGCTCGGTTGCACGACCAAACCTACCACCCAAAAAAGCCGGGCGGACGGCTGGCAAAACCTCTTCGACGGAAAAACCTTAGCGGGCTCGACAAAGTACCTTGGCGTTCCCCACGCCAATTCGACGGTAGCAGATTTACCCAAAGACGCCAACGGAAAATACACGCAAGACTTGGGCATCGACAACGACCCGCTGGGCGTGTTCCAGATCGTGACGGAAGACGGGCAGCCCGCCATCCACGTAAGTGGCGAGGTATTCGGTACCATCATTTTTGACCAAAACTTTGAAAACTACCATGTCAGTGTGGACTTCAAATGGGGTGAGAAAAAATGGCCGCCGCGCGAAAATCAGCCCCGCGACGCTGGGCTACTCTACCACGGATTCGGAACGCCGGGCAGCGTGGGCCGCAACTGGCTCCCGTCGCAGGAGTGCCAAATTCAGGAAGGTGACGCAGGCGACTACTGGCCCGTGGGCGACGTGACCATCGACATTCCATCGGTCAAGACCGACAGCAGCAAGTGGTGGGCGTACGCACCAGAAGCGGCGCGACGCACCTACGTGTATTCCAACGAAATGTCGGAAAGACGTTGCCTGAAACGGCCCGACAACGAACGTCCGCACGGGCAGTGGAACACCGCCGAAGTCATCACTTGGGGCGACAGCAGCGTCCACCTCATCAATGGGAAAGTAGTGATGCGGCTTTATAACTCGCGCAAAGTCGAAAATGGCGAGCGCGTCCCGCTGCGCGGCGGTAAAATCGCCCTGCAATCGGAAGGCGCGGAGCTGTTTTACCGGAATGTCAAGGTGAAGCGGGTGTTGGCTCCGCCCAAAGAATTTAGCCTATAGGCGGGAGAAAATACCCCTCACTGGCTTTTTTTACAT
>NZ_JBGSXF010000097.1:0-31389 GCF_041751555.1 Persicitalea sp.
GGTAATCATTCCCAGAAACTCCGCCAAAACCGATTGGGAGGTGGAATTGGCCGTAGTCATCAGGCAGCGTGCCAGCTACGTGGACGAAGGCGAAGCCATGGATTACGTGGCGGGTTATGCCCTACACAACGATTACTCGGAGCGGGCTTTCCAACTGGAAATGGGCGGGCAATGGGTGAAAGGAAAAAGCAACGACACCTTCGCACCGCTTGGCCCTTACCTGGTCACCGCCGACGAAGTGCCTGAGCCGCATAGCCTGCGCCTTTGGCTGTCGCTCAATGGCAAGATGGTGCAGGACTCTAACACCTCTGACATGATTTTCTATATTCCCAAAATTATCAGCTACCTCAGCCAGTTCATGACGCTGTTGCCGGGTGATGTCATTTCCACAGGTACTCCCTCGGGCGTGGGTTTGGGCATGAAACCACCGAAGTACTTACAGCCCAATGACGTGGTTAAACTGGGAATAGAAGGTCTGGGAGAGCAGAGACAAGAAGCTATCGCCTGGAAAGCGTTGTAGGAGAGGGGAGAAGGAATCGCGGGTAAACAGGAGGTGCTTTACTGGCACGTAAGTTGCGAAGTATCCTACGTGGTTGGAAACTGCCATAACTTTTGACCCTATATTTTTGAAAAAGAAACTTCTACAAATTCTCTTTATTGCTTTTATTAGCGGGCTGACGAGCTGGCGGCCTCAACAGGCTTGTGAGGTGAAGGTGTTGAGTTTCAACATGCATCACGGCGAGGACAAGTGGGGGAATTCTAACCTTCGCGATGTCGTCAAGCTTATTGCCAATCACAAACCCGACATTGTGGCCTTACAGGCCGTGGACAGTCTGCTGGAGGATGGCAAAATCAACCACCAACTTCGACGACTGGCAGTGCAGGCCGGGATGCACTACCTCTATGCCGCTTCGGATAGTGTCAGTAATGGTAGTCACGGGGTGGGCATCCTGTCGCGCTGGTCCTTCGAAAATACTCAGAAAATGTCCCTGCCGCATTCGGTGGGAGCTGACCCGCGCGTAATGGCTTGTGGACTGGTAAGTCCGATCAAAGGATTTACATTTAGAGTTTGTACCGTAAGGATGGAGTATGCCTCGATGTTTGACCGGGCGTTGCAGTCGGCTTTTGTGAATAGAATGCTCGAACCGAGTATCCAGCCCGTGTTGCTGGCGATGGATATGGGAGCGCGACCCAACGAGCAGCCCTATTTCTCCTACCACGACAACTGGATGGATGCCGCCAAAGGCTCCTATCTACCAACTTGGACGGAGGGTATTTCCGGTGATCGACTCGACTACCTCATGGCTTTGAAAAACACCAAAGTACGGGTCAAAGCGTATAAGGTGATTAAGGATTACCCAACTACTTCGGACCATTATCCCATTTTGGCTACGTTTGAATTTTGGTAAATATCTACTGAAAGTCCCAACAATGCTTATCTTGTCCTAAAATATCAAATTACTAAACTCATACGGAGAGATGAAGAAGAAAATATTATTCGTGCTCATGTTAGGAATGACTCTTTCGGTAGCGATGGCGCAGTCGAAGGAGGAAAAAGCGGTGCTGGATCGCGTGGAAATGTGGCGGAAGGCGGTCGTTGGTCAGGATGTGAAAACATTGGACAAAGTCTTTGCCGACGAAATGACCTACGGCCATTCCAACGGACATTTGGACACAAAGGCCACTTTCGTAGGTACCATAAAGGACGAGAAGGAGGTCTACAAAGAATTGAACCTGGACGACATGACTGTAAGTGTCGTTGGCAATACGGCCCTCGTGCGGCACAAAATGACGGGTACGGTCAATCTGGCCGATGGTACAGTGAGCAAACCCAACCTAGGTGTGCTGCAAGTGTGGAGTAAAACCAAGAGCGGCTGGCAACTCTTGGCCCGGCAAGCTTTCAAGCTGTAAACAAACGCTCTATTTCGCGCGATTGGACAAGATTTCTGTCGGGGGTGGCAAGCAAAGCTGTCGGCATTAATAGTCATTGTCCGTTGTCCATTGACCACCGTCCACTAAGTAAATGTCTTCTATAATCATTGCCCTCGACGGGTATTCGAGTTGCGGCAAAAGTACCACGGCGAAGCATGTGGCCAAAGAATTAGGCTATGCTTATATTGACACAGGTGCCATGTACCGAGCCGTTACTTTATACTTCATACAAAATCATATTTCTATTACCAACCCGTATGAGGTTAGCAAAGCGTTGAGTAACATTCAGGTAGGATTCCGCCGCCACCACGAAACGAAAAGCAACGATACATTTCTGAACGGTATGAACGTCGAAAATGAGATCCGAAAAATGTACGTGTCCGAGCGAGTGAGTGAAGTGAGTGCAGTAGCAGAAGTGCGCCACGCAATGGTAGCGCAACAGCAAAAAATGGGTAAGGGCAAGGGCATAGTAATGGATGGCCGCGACATTGGTACCGTCGTCTTTCCGGAAGCAGAATTGAAAATATTCATGACTGCCGACTCGTACATGCGTGCCCAACGCCGTCAGGCCGAATTATTGGCCAAAGGAGAAATGGTGGGTCTACCCGAAATTCTTGCCAATCTCCAAAAGCGTGACCACATCGACGCCCACCGTGAGGAGAGTCCGCTCCGCCAGGCTGAGGATGCCTTGTTGATTGACACCACCTATCTGACCGTAGATGAGCAGGTAGAGTTGGTAGTGCGGCTGGCTGATGAGCGAATCGGTCAGGCCGTCCGCCGCCGCGAAAAAAAATGAAGAGGGTCGATTATGACTACCTTATTATCGGGCAGGGAATTGCCGGCACAGCCCTGGCCTGGCACCTGATCGAAGCCCACCAACGCGTATTGGTGGTCAATGATTCTTCCCGCCCTTCCGCCTCACTTGTGGCTGCCGGAATTTATAATCCACTAACGGGTCGAAAGTTAGTAAAGACTTGGCTGGCCGATGAGCTTTTCCCCTACGCTATCCAGTTTTACCAACGGCTGGAAGAGAAACTTGCTCGTAAGTTCGTTTATCCTCAAAATATTTACCGTCCCTACCGTTCGCAGGAGGAGCGAGACAACTACTTGTCCTTTATTTCTGAACCGGAAATTTCAAAGTATATAGCTAATAGCTCTGAGAGTCAGATTGATGTAATAGGGGTTCATGCACCTTATGGTGGTTTGGAGGTGAAAGGTTCGGGTTGGGTAGATTTAAGTGGACTCATAAAATTTAGCAGGGAGTATTTTATTGAAAATAATCAATACCTTGAAAGCGAATTCGATGCTAATGATCTGGAAGTAAACGATAATAGCATTTCCTGGAAAGGATTATTTGCCAGAAAAGTTCTACTTTGTCAGGGCTTTGATGCCCGCGAGAATTCATTATTTGACTGGCTTCCGTTCAATCCTGTGAAGGGACAAATTCTCGACGTGACTTTCAGCGACTATTCTGCGGATAAAATTGTCAATCAGGGAATTTTTATCTTGCCTTCTTTGAGAGATAACGAGTACCGGGTAGGGGCAACTTATTCGTGGCATGACTTGGATTGGGAAACTACCGAGGACGGTAAAGCGTATCTTGAGAACAAATTGCGACTATTAATAACGGGCAACTACGAGATAAAGGGGCAGCGGGCCGGGGTTCGGCCGTCGTGCAAGGACCGCCGTCCGTTGATTGGCATCCATCCCGAACATGTAGCTGTGGGAATATTTAACGGCTTAGGTACCAAGGGAGTTACGTTAGCACCTTATTTTGCCGATGAGTTTGTAAACCATCTTTGTCGGGACAAAGAATTGAACCCCGAAGCGAATATTGCCCGCTATTTTTCGTTATATGACCACTAAAGACAGCATCCTAGCTCAAATGAAAATATTTCTCCCATTCAAGCCCCGACATCTCGTTGTTCTGTTCGTCGTTTTGTGGGCTACGCTCCCCGTCCAGGCGCAGCGTTACCCGTCGCAGGAAAAATTCGGCAAGAACCGTATTCAGTACCGAACCTTCGACTGGAAGATATTCCGAACCTCCAACTTTGAAGTTTACCACTATCAAGGGGGCACAAGCATGGCCAAGCTTACGGCTCAGTTTGCCGAAACGGAGTTTGATAAAATCACGGAAATTCTAGGTTACACACCTTACAACCGAATCAAGATTTTTCTTTATAACTCTCCCGGCGAATTGCTGCAAAGCAACATGGGGTTGGCCACATTCGGCGACTTGGACGACCAAGAACTCGACCTCGCCCAGTCGCGAGTCGAAATAGCCTTCACAGGGGATCAAATCAGCTTTCGCAAGAAGCTGGTCATGGAGATTTCCCGGCTGTTTGTTTATGATATGTTGTATGGCGGTAATCTGAAGGATGCTCTACAAAGCTCGCTGCTACTGACGCTGCCAGACTGGTTCATGTCGGGAATTGCGGCGTATATCGCCGAAGGCTGGACTCCTGAATTGAGTGATTATATGCGGGATGTGACTTTAAAGCGGCCTATCAAGAAACCTGCACTGCTTTATGGGAAAGACGCGACACTGATTGGGCAATCGATTTGGAACTACATCGCCGAGCGCTACGGCAAGGACAATATTTCCAATATTCTCAATCTGACTCGAATCATCCGCACTGAGCAGACCAGCATCACTAGTACGCTTGGCATATCTTCCTATTCCCGATTCCTCAAAGAGTGGCAAGCATTCTACGCCAGTTCTACGGAGCAGGCTAGCAAGTCATACATCGAACCGACGCCCGCATGGAGTTATCGGCTACATGAATTTAATGAGATTGGTAATAGTGCTTCCATCAAACTATCGCCTGACAAGAAATGGATCGCCGTAAGTGAGTTGCATAAGAGCCGTTATAAGGTCACTGTCTTTAATCGGGAGACGGGTCGTGACATCGTCGTTCGGCAGGGCGGAATTCAACTTGGTAATGCCCAGCAAAATAGTATGCTCCCCCTGATTGCCTGGACAAAGTACAACACTTTGGCAATGGTTGTAGAGGAAAACAACCGTCAGAATCTCTTTATTTTTGATAAGTTAGACACTAAGCGGCCAGTCATAAGAATCAAACGAAATATTCGGGGGCTAGATCAGATTGTGGCTATGGATGTATCGGACGACGGTACCATGCTCGTTGTGAGCGCCGATAAAGGCGGCAAAAACGATCTATATTTGGTCAGCGTTTCGAGGGCTTCTGTGATTCCACTGACTAACGACCTTTTCGATGACCTCAGTCCACAGTTTGTATCAGGTTCCGCGAGCCGAGTGGTATTTACCTCTAACCGTCCCACCGATTCCCTGAGAACAGACCAAGATAACTACAAGAATCTCAAAGCAACGGTAAGCTTGTTTGAACACGATGGTTCTCCTCGGGCGGAGACAGTAACCCGGCTAGTGGATTCGCTTGGCACAGCACTAACTGCCGTACGGGCCAACGACGAGAGCGTGTTTTTTCTTTCAGACTATAAGGGAATCAAGAATCTCTTCAAGTATAATCGGCAAACCAAGAGTATTTCACAAATTACGAACTACCTGTTCTCGCTAATGAGTGCGGACATTACTTTACAGGGTAGTGGCGGAATTGTATATTCTCGGCTCGATAACGGAATGTACAGCATGTCTTATATCGACCGTCTTGATCCTAATGCCTCGCTGGATGCTCCAGTTCTGGGAAGAGGCAAAAATCCAAGGGGACAGTCAAAAGTGCAAACGGATGGGAATGCGAATGACACCCAAGCTGACAAACTGGAAGCCACCCCTGAGTCTCAACAAATAACATTGCGTCCCGGTGAAGTAGATACGGACAACTACCGATTTGACGAAGACGTGTTGAAGACCTTTGAGTTCAGGCAGAAGCGCGGGAATTTGGCCAACAATATTCCAATCCCAATTCCCCGCAGCCGGAAGCGCGAAAACATTGCCATAAAGGGCCCCTACGACTACCGCGGGTTGTTCATCGCTAATGACGCTTCTTCCAACTGGCGGGTCGATCCGATCCGAGGCTTCGGTTATGCACAATCTATCTCGATGAATGACCTTTTGGAAAACCACGTCATCAAAGCGGGCTTTTTCATTTCGACCACTTTCCGAAACAGCGATATGTTCGCTGAGTACACCAATAACACGCACCGAATCGATTATGGATTGAGGGTAGATCGTCAGAGCTTGTACATCGACGCCAACCGGGCGACGCAAAAATATCGCTTCAATCAAGTCAAAGCTACCGTCTCCTATCCTTTTTCGGCCTACGCCAGAGTGAGCGTCAGCCCTACTTTTACCTCAACACGCCTAGTGGATGTCGCCAGACTCTCGGAGCCTGATCGCTCCACGCAATATGCGGGAGGCATTGCGGAGTTCGTGTTGGACAACACTGAAACCAACGGTATGAATATGGTGGAGGGAACCCGTTTCAAGGTTCGTTACGAAAACCAATTAGGGATCGGGCAGGCCTTCCAGAATTTCGATCGTTTAAGCATCGACCTGCGCCGCTACCAGAAAATCCATCGCGATCTGATATTGGCCGGACGTTTGGCATTCAGTCGTTCGGGTGGAAGGGCACCTAAGCAAAGTATTATGGGTGGAATGGAAAATTGGATATTAAATCGGAAAGATAGTCCCAATCCGGTTGACCCACTGGCGTTTGGCGAAAACCTCGATAATCGGGATATCTTCTTTACAGAATTCGCTACTAATCTGCGGGGTTTCAATTTGAACCGTCTGGCGGGCACCAACTATGTCCTGGCTAATTTAGAACTCCGGGTACCTCTGATAAAGTACCTCTATCGGGGGCCGATCACTTCTAATTTCCTGCGCAATTTTCAGATCGTCGGTTTTACCGATATTGGTACAGCGTGGACGGGCAAGGGGCCGTTCAGCCAAGAGAATAGCTTGAACACGGAAATCATCGGCAGGGGGTCAGATCCTTTCCGAGCCACGGTTACTAATTTTCGCAATCCCTATCTGATGGGTTATGGCTTAGGAGCACGTACCATGCTCTTTGGGTTTTACGTAAAGTTCGATTATGCCTGGGGAGTGGACAACGGAGTCACCAACAAGGCTATCCCGTATATTACATTAGGATACGATTTCTAGGGCAAACGAAATTGCCAAGCAGAAAAGGGTTGGAACCATTCGGTTCCAACCCTTTTCTGCTTCACATGAGGTTTTGCCGTCCGGCTGTTAAGGCAACCTGTCGGGTGGATCATATAAGGTGATATACAAGAAGGTAACTTTTTTGGCACCCTTTTAGCTTAAGGTGTATTTTTCGATGGAAATGAGTGTTTCGAGTTTTTAGGGGTATTTAGCCTATCTTTTCTCTAATAGCGGAATATCAGCCATTTATAGCGAAATGGCCTGACGAACAGGTTAATGTATTTTAATATTTCAAGAATTCTATAAATGGGTTATTTGGCATAGTTTATGTTGTTAACGGGATATATCGAAGTGCATCTCACTAGTGCCGTTGCTGCAATCAGATTTATAATTTTGTTAATTATAGCTTACTTCAATACCGATAGACATGAAAGGTAATTTACGCTCAGGTGAAAATAGACTTTCCGCCGCAAGCAAGCCTGCTAAATTATTTAAGATGAGGCGCGTGTGTTTGGTTCTCACGTATTTAACAAATATATTTGTTAGGTTCGGTGATGTAGCATGTTCACTAGTTTTGGCGGCGAAAGTGTCCGTTCGCTCAGTGCGGGAAAGCCTATCGAAGTTGCATTGGATACTACCTATGCGGCTAGGTAGGCTATATATGAATAGAGAGGGGCCACCTGACGATAAGGATACCCGATACACACCAGGAAAATGCAATACAGGTCAATTCAACGAAAATCCTATGAACATTTCACCTCTACCAGAAAAACTAACGCAACTGCTTGGGACGACAATCGCGATACTCGTATCGGCGATTCGTTCTTTCTTTGCTAAAGCGTCTTTTACCAAACATCAGCTTCCGATTATCGCTTGCCCTACCTTGTTTAGGCAAGCCGCTGAGTCGATGTTTGCCGGAAAAATTCAGGCTAGAATTCTTTCGTATGTGGCCGTATTTCTACTCACGCTCGGTACAGCCTGGGCGCAGGTTGATCTAAGCCTCACCAAAAATATTGATAAGTCAAAGCCTGCTATCGGCGATGTCGTTACTTATACGATTACTGTCAAGAACTCCGGCATCCTTCCGGCGACGGGCGTAATGGTGAAAGACAGCCTGCCAGTCGGCGGGGTTTCGTATTTGGGAAACACGCTGGTGCGCGGCGGAGTCAGTTACACACCAGGCACGGGCATGTGGGATGTCGGCACGGTCGCTGCTGGCGATTCAGCCATTTTAAATATTTCAGCCACCGTATTGGCTCAGGGTGTTTACTTCAACGTGGCCGAAGTGTTTGCCATGGACGGAGACGACATGGATTCATGGCCCAACGACGGTGCGCTCGACCAGGATGACTTAGCTTCCACCTGTTTCTCGGTACCCATAGATTATTTCGCGGGCGACGAGTTTACCGTTTCTGTGCCTACAGGCTATCAGGGAATCAAATGGTTTTATAATGGAATTGAAATTACGGACACTACTATAGTCGATGGTTTTCCAAGAGCCATTGTCAATGAAGACTCGACCCTCACCATTCTGGGGCCGGGTTCCTATACCTTTATATCTACAGTAGGTGTTTCTTGTCCCGCTACGGGCTGCTGCGCCATCGAGATCGTCGATGGGCCGATATTTGATTTGGCTTTGAGTAAAAACCTGGCCCCCAGTCAGGCGTCGCTGGTTATGCCGAGCGATGTTGTGATTTTCCGGCTATACGTTAAGAACGAGGGAAATATTCCGGCTACCAACATTGCGCTGACTGACTCCCTTCCGGCGGGACTCAGCATCGCTCTCGGCGAAACCGCCTGGACCCCCAATGGCACCGGAAATATCTTGACTCTAAACACACCGATCCCAGGGCCATTAGCGCCGGGTGACTCGACTTTTGTCGATGTCTCAGTACAAGTGTCCGGTAGTTTTACTGGAAACAGCCTGACCAACTACGCCCAAATTCAGGACGCCGGAAATGCCGATGATGTTGATGATAAAGACTCGACTCCCGGCAACGGCTTTAACAATAGTGAGGACGATGCCGACAGTGAGCCAATCCGCGTCTCACCGACTCCTTACGGCAGCATTGGTGACTTAGTCTTCTACGACGCGAACAACAATGGTATTCAGGATGCGGGCGAGCCGGGCGTGAATAACGTGACGGTCGAGCTACAGGATTCGGCGATGGCCGTCATCAAAACGGTCACGACCTCGAACGGCGGCAAGTACCTCTTCGACTCCCTGGCTACTGGCAAATATTTCGTGAAGTTCATCGCACCGGGTGACAGCGTTTTCGTAGCGCCCAACAAAGGCGGCGATCCTGCTAAGGACAGCAACGCGGGTGAAAGCGGCACGCCGGGTAAAACCAATGTCATTACTATAGACACCAGTAAGCCGACCAACGACACGCTGCGCAACAACCCGAACATCGATGCGGGCATCTACCGTGCGCCGGTCTTTGACTTGGCTTTATTTAAAAATCTGGCTGTGAACCAGCCCTCCACGGTCATGCCGGGTGATACTGTCACCTTTACTTTGAAGGTGATCAACCAGGGTGAGATTGCCGCGACGCAGATTGCGCTGAGTGACTCGTTGCCTGTAGGAATGAGTTTGGCCGATACATCGTGGACGGCCACAGGACAGATCGCGTCGCGCAATGCACTGATTGCCGGGCCACTGGCACCAGGTGATTCTATATCTGTAAGTATTAAGGCCAAGGTGGCGACCAACTTTACAAGCGGCACCTTGACTAATTATGGCCAGATTGAGGACGCCAAGGATGGCGAAGGTAATGAAGTTAAGGACAAAGACTCGACTCCCGGCAATGGCTTTGGTGAGGACGACGCTGACAACGAGTCAGTCAATGTTTCGCCGATTCCTTACGGTTCAATCGGCGACTTCGTGTGGCTGGATACCAACAACAACGGTATTCAAGATCCAAGCGAATTAGCGGGTGTCGATGGCTTGACGGTTGAACTGCAAGATTCGGCAATGGTAGCCATCAGAACCACGGTGACTAAGAATGGCGGTAAGTACCTATTCGACTCGCTACTAAGCGGGAAGTACTTCGTGCGCTTCATTGCCGGAGCAGGACAGACCTTCGTACAGCCAAAGCAAGGTAGTGATCCTACCAAGGACAGCGATGCTGGTGCGAGTGGAGTACCTGGCAAGACTAAGGTCATTACTATAGACACCAGCAAACCCGTCTCCGATACGCTGCGTAACAACCCGAACATAGACGCGGGTATCGCACCACAGTGTCCTACAATTACTCTGACGGTAACGCCTGACCAGGAAATTTGTGTCGGTGAAACAGTAATGCTAAGCGCAACGTCCAACGTACCGGGCGTGACGATCAAGTGGTACTATGCGGCCATCGGCGGCACTGCTTTCGCCACCACAACGAGTGGCCAGATGCTGAGTCTCAGCCCGACTTCGACTACTACCTACTATTTGCAGGCTATGACGGAGCAAGGCTGTATGAGCGATCGTACGCCAATTACGGTGATCGTGAACGCTAAGCCAGCTACCCCAACTTGCATCGGCAACATCAGCAATGTCTGCCCTGACTCGACGGTCGATCTGACCAAGATCACTATCTCGCCGATTTCTATCGCGGGTGGCGTGTTCGAGTGGCGCGTCGGTCCATCTACGACTTCTGCCCTAGTGACCGATCCAACGAAAGTGAAAGCGGGTAAATACTACCTCTTCGAGAAATCACCTGCCGGCTGCTACAGCAACCCTGCGGTTATTGTGGTCAACATCATTCCTTGCGACTGCCAATTGGTGTACGGCGTAACCGTCGGTGCCGACCAGGAAGTATGCGCCGGACTACCCATCTCGGTGACTGCCGTAGTGACCGGAACCGCCACGGGCGTTACCTGGACGACGACCGGAACAGGAACATTCGCCAGCGCGAGCAGCCTAACCACTACCTATAACCCGTCGATGGCTGACATTGCCTCTGGTAATGTCAGCCTGACGGCAACTACGAACGACCCTGACGGAAACGGAAACTGCGTGCCGAAAATGGACGCGTTATCGGTTGTCATCAACCCGATGCCTGCACCTGTCTTCGGCGTCGCCTGCGACGATACTCTGGTATGCCTGGGTAAGAGCACGAAGCTAATCGGCTTCGCCCCAGGTTCTACTATCAAGTGGTACACTACTGAAACCGGAGGCACTGCCATCGGTTCGACGCCAAGCGGCGGCAAGCTGGTGGTGACGCCTTTGGCCACAACTACCTACTACGCTGAGGCAGTGAGCGACAAAGGTTGCGTAAGCGCCGAGCGGACTCCGGTCACGGTGGTTGTGAAGCCTTGCTTCTCTGACCTCGCCGTTGTCAAGACGGTACTGACCCCCGGCCCTTACTCACCCGGTCAGGAAATCAACTACTCGGTAACGGTGAATAACCTGGGCATCGGAAACGCCAAGAGCGTGACGGTAAAAGACATCTTCCCAAGTACTTTGACCTATGTTTCATCGGCTCCGGTCGGTGAGTACAACAACGGTTCGGGTATCTGGACGATTGGCAACCTGACGAACGGTTCAAGCCGCGTGCTGGTTATCACGGCCAAAATCAAGGATGCTGCTTCGGGTAGCATCACCAATACCGCTATCGTGCGCAGCCCGGACAACGATCCAGGCAATACAGCTAACGATACATCGAGCGTGACCATCAAGGTGGACAACATGGCCGACCTGATGTTGGCTAAGAAAAGCTCGAAGGTAAATCCGGTAACGGATGAGACGATCACCTACACGCTGGAAGTAACGAACGACGGTCCGCAGAAAGCCACCAATGTGGAAGTGACGGATCAACTACCCGCCGGATTGGAATTCGTTTCCAGCGGAGATTTCTCCAAAACGGGTAACATCCTGAAAGGAGCGATCGCCAGCATCGGTGTCGGTGAGACTAAGTCCCTGACCTTTGAGGCTAAGGTAGTTGGAACCGGAGAGATCAAGAACGTTGCCCAGATCAGCAAGTCTGATCAGAAAGATCCTGACTCTACGCCGGGTAATGGCTACAACAATGGTGAGGATGATGAGGCATCTGTGACGGTTAACGTCGGTTGCCCAACCATCGAGCCACCGATCATTGCCTGCGCCGAAACCAACGTGTGTGTCGGTACCTCTGTCAAACTAACTTCGGTTGGTTGCAAGAATGGCACGGTGAAATGGTCAAATGGAATGACGGGAGCATCAATTATGGTGACGGTCAACGAAACCACGACCTTCTCGGCCACTTGCAAAGTGGGTGAGTGCGAAAGCGCACCATCCAACCCGATTACGATCAAAGTCGCTGCACCTGTCAAGCCGGTATTGGCTAGCAACGTGAGCGAAGTGTGCGCCGGAGGAAGTGCCACTCTGACTGCTTCGAACTGTAACGGCATCGTGATGTGGTCAACAGGCGCGACCGGCTCTCCGCTGGTAGTGACCCCAACCGAGACGACTACCTACACGGCCTTCTGTAAGAAAGGAGAGTGCGTAAGCGAGACGGCCTCGATCACGATAAAGATCGGCCAGCCAGGGCCTGCCCCGATTGTCACTTGTGGTAAGATGGAAATTTGCCCCGGTGAAAGCGTGACGCTGACTGCCCACGAGTGCGAAGGCACGGTGAAGTGGTCGAATGGTGCTACGGGTACTTCTATTACGGTTAGCCCAGCCACCACGACTTCCTACACAGCCAAGTGCGTGACGGGTACTTGCGAAAGTAAAGAATCTGAGCAGCATACCATCAAGGTGACTACACCTCAGGCTCCGGTTATTGCCTCTAACAAAATGACAGTTTGCCCCGGTGCCACTGCTACGCTAACCGCTACGGGTTGCGAGGGAGCGGTGAAGTGGTCGAACGGTGAGACAGGCAACTCGATTGTCGTCACGCTGAACGCGACCAAGAGCTTCACGGCTACTTGTAAGACGGATGCTTGTGAGAGCGGCGAATCGAATATGGTAACCATCAATGTGGCTGCCCCGACCGCCCCAATCATCGCCAGCGACAAGACGGTAATCTGCGCTGGTGACAGCGTAACGCTAACCGCTACGGGCTGTACCAGTACGGTGGCTTGGTCGAATGGTATGACGGGAGCTAGTATCAAGATCGCCCCTTCTGCTACGACGAGCTATTCTGCTAAATGCAAAGTGGATGGTTGCGAAAGCGCAGCTTCCAATACAGTTATGATTAACGTAAACACGGCAGGTACGCCTCCGGTCATCGCGGCCAGCAAGCCAGAGATATGCGCTGGTGAGGAAGTAACGCTGACCGCCACGGGCTGCACAGGCATAGTGAAGTGGTCGAACGGTACCGAGGGAGCATCGATCAAAGTGAACCCAAGGACGACAACGAGCTACACTGCCATCTGTAAGATTACAGCATCTACTTGCGCCAGCGGTCCGTCGAACGTGGTAACTATTAAAGTAGGAACTCCGACGGCCCCAGTACTGACGGCCAGCAAGCTTACCATCTGCTCAGGTGAGGAAGTAACGCTGACCGCCACGGGTTGCACAGGTACAGTGAAGTGGGACAACGGCATGACCGGTGCGAGCATCAAAGTTTCGCCGACCGCTGCCACCACCTACGGTGCTACCTGCGACAAGGGAGTTTGCGTGAGCGAGAAGTCGATGATCACAATTAACGTAACTACTACGCCTCCACCAACGGTCATTTGTTCTACGGATAGCCTATGTAAAGGTGAAAGTGTGACGCTGATCATCCAGGGCTGTGAAGGAACGGCCAAGTGGTCAACTGGACAGACGGGCGAAGCCATCGTGGTAAGCCCAATGATGACGACTTCTTACACTGCGACCTGCGTAGTGAATGGCTGCGAGAGCGCCAGCTCTATCCAATACAAAATTACGGTCGTAGAGCCCGTGAAGCCTACCCTGACTGCCTCCAAGAACCCAATCAACTCTGGCGAATCGACAACGATTACTGCTACGGGCTGCAACGGTACCCTGCAATGGTCGAACGCAGCGGCGGGCGCGAGCATCACAGTATCGCCCACGGTCACCACAACCTACTCGGTGATTTGCCTGGTGAAAGAATGCGCCAGCGACACGGCTAACATTACGATCGAAGTCAATGAGTGTAAGGTCGAAGCTCCGGTTATTTCAGCTAACTCTCCGACCGTTTGTGTCGGAAGCAACGTGACGCTGACCGCGACGGGCTGCACTAATACGGTAGTCTGGTCGAATGGTCAAACCGGCCCCAGCATCACCGTAGCGTTGAATACGACGACGACCTTCACGGCAACGTGTAAGAAAGACGAAATCTGCATGAGCCCTATCTCCAATGCTGTCACCGTAAGTGTGACAAAACTGGAGGCGCCTACGCTGACTGTAAGCTCAAACCAGATATGTGCTGGTGACAGCGTCAAGCTGACCGCTATCGGCTGTCAGGGCGAAGTGAAGTGGTCGAATGGTACTACGGGTACCAGCATCCGAGTGGCGCCAACTGCTACGACTTCATACACGGCGACCTGCAAGCTGGGCGCTTGCGAAAGCATCCCATCTGCTTCGGCTACGATTACCGTAGGCAAGCCAAGCACGCCGACGATCTCGGCCTCAGCCAGCAACGTCTGCTTCGGCAGCCCTGTTACGCTGACCGCCAGTGGATGCAGCGGCGACGGATACGTGATTTGGTCGAATGGCCTGGTGGGCACCTCCATCACCATATCGCCAGCCCTCACAACGACGTTCACTGCTCAGTGCTGCACCTCGAACAATTGCAAGAGCGACCCCTCGACACCAGTAACGGTGACGGTAGCGCCGAAGGTAGTCAAGCCGCTGACGCAGAACCTGACCAATGTCTGTCCTTTCAAGACGGTTGATCTGACCACGGGAGTGACCAGTTCACCGAAGAGTTCGGGTGGTGTGTTTGTCTATCGTACAGGTAATACGCCAACCTCAGCCGCAGTAGCTGACCCAGCCAAAGCGGGTGCCGGTACTTACTATGTATTTGAGAAAACAACGACCGGATGCTTCAGTGCAGCTTCGATAGTCATCGTGACGATCACCAACTGTGATAACACGACGCCTTGCGAAACCAACCCAGCCACGGCGGATGCCGGAGCGGATGCCACGATTTGCGCGGCAACTACCTACAAGCTGGCAGGATCTATCGGTGGTGCGGCTTCGAGCGGAATGTGGACGACCAGCGGAACGGGTACTTTCAGTGACCCCGGATCGCTGACTGCCACCTACTCGCCTTCGTTAGCTGACATGCAGAGTGGTGAAGTGACGATAACCCTGATGACGAACGATCCCGATGGCTCGAATGGCAACTGTGTGGCCGCTTCCGATATGATGAAGCTCACGCTGGATATGATCAAGATCAGACCTAGTATCGCTATCAATGGCGTAGCCAAGACGGATACTGCCGCCACTACCCTGACCATCTGCGCGGGTGACTCGGTGACGATTACCGCAACGGACGCAGGAGCCTTCGCTTATAAGTTGAATGGCGTAACTGCCGCATCGGGTAACTCCTTCGTGGTGAAAACGAGCGGCACCTACACCGTGACGATGACGAACCAGGAGGGTTGTTCTTCATTGCCTTCTGCCAGAGTAATTGTGAACGTAAATGCTCCGATAATGAGTCCAGTCGTTTCCAACAAGCGGAATACTTGCCCATCGACTACGGTGAATCTGACGACAGCTGTCTTCGGACAGCCCGGCAGCGGCAACAGCTTCATTTATCGGATCGGTACTTCACCGACTTCGGATGTAGTTGCCTCACCCGCTACTGTGGGTACCGGAACCTACTATGTGTTCGAGAAATCGGCCGCAGGTTGTTTCAGCGAGCCAGCTAAAGTTGAAGTGAATATCATCGACTGTGCCAACGATAAGGATTCCACGGATCTTGAAATTGTCAAGACAGTAGATAAGAAGACCGTGGCGAAGGGCGGTGAAGTAACGTACTCGATTAAGATCAAGAACAATGGCCTGATCGACGCCACCAACGTCACGATGATCGACATCTTGCCGGAAGGCTTGAAGTACGTTGCTGGCACTGGCTACGATATCGACGGCAACGTTATCAAAGGAGTGATTCCTAGGATAGCCGCCGGAGACAGTATGGTGTTTAGCTGCTTGGTGGATATTATAGGTGAAGGCACGATCAAAAACGTCGCCCGAATCGCTAATCTGGATCAGAGAGACTACAACCCGGCTAACGATAAGTCGGAGGTGGATTTGATCTCGACGTCCCCGGTTGCTCGTGAAAACTCCATCGGTGTAGCCAAGCAAGTGGGTGACCCAATCGAAATCGAGAAGGGCGTCTACGATGTGAAATACACGATTATGGTGAAAAACTTGGGTGCGCATGATTTGACCAATGTTCAGGTAATCGACAATCTGTCGAAGACCTTCGGCAACGGCGCTACGATCGTACAAGGGGGCATTAATGTCGAAGCAGACTCCGGTCTGACGGTCAACACCGCCTACACCGGAGAAGGTGAGAACACTGGTCTGCTGGTCGATTCGGAAAGTACTTTGCCCGTTGGTACGGTGCGCGATATTTACCTGACAGTTCGGGTAAATGTAAGCAACGCCACTACTACCACCTTTAACAACGTGGCGTTGGGATCGGCAATGGGTTCAGAGAACGTCATGGTATCTGACAGCTCCACGGTTGGTAGCAACCCTGACCCCGACGAGGACATGGATCCGACCAACGACAGCGAACCTACACCCATTGTGCTGAACAACGTACCGGGCGAGTCGCTCATCGGCGTGGCACTTTCGGTGAAAGATACCGTGCGCCAGTCAAACGGTAGCTACAACATAACCTACCGGGTTGTTGTAAGGAACTTCGGTTCGGATGTCTTGACCAACGTACAAATCACCGACTCACTGTCGAAGGTATTTAATACGAAAACAGGTGCCACATTCACAAAAGTTGGCACGCCTATTGCAAGTGATCTAAGTGAATTGGCGATCAACCAGAGCTTCGACGGCATCAACGACGTGGAACTGCTTGTGAGCCCGAACAGCCGCCTGAATGCGGGTGCATCCGACACACTGACTTTCACGATCAACGTAACGACCGACGGCCGCCCGGCACCTTACTTGAACTGGGTATACGCTATGGCGAAGTCGGGTGAGAAGACGGTGACGGATATCTCGACCAACGGACTATTGGCTGACCTGAACGGCAACGGCGACCCAACGGAAGCGATGGAGAACCTGCCTACCCCACTTGTAATACCGGGCGGTACGGAACTCTTCATACCGGAAGGATTCTCTCCCAACGGAGACGGCATCAACGATGTATTCGTGATCCGCAACGTGCCAGCCGGGCAGACGGTCACGCTGGAAATCTACAACCGCTGGATGACGCAGGTGTACAAGGATGGCGATTACAAGAACGACTGGACAGGTATCGCCAACAACGGCCTCCGCGTCGGAAGCACGGCCCAGGGACTACCCGACGGAACGTACTTCTACGTAGTGAAGCTCTCGAACGGCAAGCAATACGTCAGATACATGACCATAACCAGATAAGACTATGATACGGAACTCTAGAATCAAGCAATGGACTGCCCTCGTACTGCTGACCCTCACGGTCGGCAGTACCGAAGTCCTCGCCCAGCAGGACAAAATGTACTCGCAGTACATGTTCAATATGATGGCGCTCAACCCGGCCTACGCCGGAAGCCGCGATGTGCTGAGTGCGACGGGCCTCTACCGCAACCAGTGGGTTAACGTAGAGGGTGCACCCAAAACGATGACGGTCACACTCGATGCTCCCATTAACAAGGAGCGCGTAGGGCTTGGAATCCAGCTTTTCAACGACCAGATCGGTCTGCAAAACGAAACAGGAATTTACGCCTCTTACGCCTTCCGCATCAAAGTCGGTGAGCGCTCGACGCTGGCCCTGGGATTGCAGGCGGGTGCTACCAGTTTCAAGTGGAGTTTGTCGGAAGCAGTTCTGGCGCCGGGCGGTGGGGCTGACCCGGCGTTCAACCAGAACATTTCCAAAATTCTCCCCAATTTCGGGACGGGTGTTTTTATCAGCAACGACAAGAGCTACTTGGGGATTTCAGTGCCGCAACTGATCGCCAATAACCTTAGTGACTACAATGTTGGGGACAATCGCGCCAAGCAGAAGCGTCATGCCTACCTAATGTCGGGCTTCGTCATCGGACTAAGTTCCACGCTTAAGCTGAAACCCTCATTACTTGTGAAATACGCCGATGGTGCCCCGCTGGGCATGGACGGCAACTTGAACCTCTGGCTGAATGATCGCGTGGCGATTGGTACTTCCTACCGCCACAATCAGTGGAGCACGCTCAACAACAGCAGCGGCACTGGCAACGACCTCAACAACTACATCAGCGATGCGGTCGTTGGCATGGTGGAAATCCAGATCACCGACCAGTTTCGGATGGGATACGCCTACGACATGATGCTGAACGGACTGAAGCAGTCCAATATCAGCATCAACTCTGGCAGCCATGAACTTATGTTACGGTACGAGTTTGGCTACGGTAAGAGCAAGATTCTGACACCGCGCTACTTCTAACCATTGTGGTTTCTTTCATTTGGTATATTCTCCGAAACGACTGCCTGGCAGTCGGCGTAGAATGTACCTTTTTTTTGCCCAATTTTTTCAAAACACACACACATGAATCGCATCGCTACGCTACTGCTTCTGATAGCCTCAATGGGCGCTTATACAGCACAGGGACAATCCGCTCTGAGCCTGGCTGACAAAGAGTACAAATCAATGTCATACCTGAAAGCATCATCGCTGTACGAAGAGGCGGTGAAAGACATAGAGTTGAGTAAGGAAGAAATGCTGGTGATTAAAGCCAAACTGGCAAACAGCTATCGACAATTGAAGGATTTCGAAAATACCGAACGGGTACTACGCGAAATAATTAGCGACTACGGCGAAGATTTACCCGATGCATACGTGGACAACTACCTCTACTACGCCCAGGCCCTGGCCAGCAACGGAAAGTACAATGAGGCGCAGGAAGCCTACCAGAAATACACCGCCCTCAGCGCGGAAGATCAGCGCGGATCTAGTTTTTCCAAACTGTATAATAACGTCACCCTGCTTACCAAAAATGCGGGGTCGTACAAAGTGGAGAGGCTCGACATCAATACGTCCGATGCCGATTTCAGTCCGATGTATTACAAAGAGGGTATCGTTTTTGTCTCCGGGCGAAGCGAAGTGAGAGGCATCAAACGCTTGTTCAACTGGAATCGGACCCCGTTCCTGAATCTTTACTACCTAAACAATCTGAAAAATATTAAAGGAAAAACCGTTACCGCTCCACTCGGCGGATCGACGGGTGTAACGGATCGTTCAACATCGATAAGAAAACGCCGCAGTCTGTTGGGCCGCCATGGTTACACCGCCCTGACCGCCAATGACAGCCGCACAGTGGGTATCTTTACCGGTAGTGCTTACAACCTGAATCTAGGTTACGAAGAAACGCCCCAAACCGAATTGACACGATTTAATAAAAGCACCAATTCCAAGTACCATGAAGGCCCTGTTTCTTTTTCTGGAGATGGCAACCGCGCTATTTTTACCAGAAATAATTACAAAGACGGCAAGCGCAAAGTCAGCGAGGAAGGTGTCAAACGACTGAAACTTTATTCCTCTGAGCTAGTGAATGGTACTTGGTCTAACATCAAAGAACTACCTTTCAATAGCGATGAGTATTCGACCGGACACCCGGCCCTCAATCCTGATAACACCCTTCTGTATTTTGCCTCCGACCGCCCCGGTGGCGAAGGCGGTACGGACATTTACGTGTCGCGACTGGAAGACGGCAAATGGTCCGAACCTACGAACATGGGACCAGAAGTGAATACCGAAGGCAAGGAAATGTTTCCTTATATCGATCCCAACGGGCAACTTTACTTCTCCTCGGACGGGCATCCCGGCCTGGGCGGGCTGGACGTGTTTTTTGCGCCTTTGGAAACGTACGCAAAAGCCAAAAAAAGTATCAACCTGGGCGCACCAATCAATTCGGACAAGGACGACTTCGGCCTAATTACCGACGGAGAGCGAATGGAAGGATATTTTAGCAGCAACCGCAAGGAGTCGCGCACTGACGACGATATCTACCGTTTCCGCCGCGAAGGACCAACGTACGCCTGCCGCGACCTGACCATCACGGTCTATGACGAATCGACCAAAGAGCCATTGAAAAACGCTTCGGTACAGATAGAAGACAAAAACAGTCCCGAAGAAATGCTGCAGTTACAGACCGACAGTCTCGGTAACCTCTTCCTGTGTCTGGCCGCCGAGAACGAATTCGTCTTCGTCGCTTCGGAAGAAGGTTATCAGAACAGTACTCTGGGCTTCATGACCTCGGCCTTCGACGACGAGCGGCCCTCTATGCTTGAAATACCTCTGAAAAGAGTAGTAGAAAAGAAACCTGCGGAAGTAGTCGCGATGGCCGACAACGCCAAAGGCTACGTGCTGGATATGAACGGGGCCAAACCGCTTTCAGGAGCCAAAATCAAAGACGATACCGACGGTACGACGCAGGAGATCGCAACTGATGAGAATCGCCAGTACGACTTCATAGCCAGCCCCGACCTAAACGTCCATATGTTCGAGAAAGGAGAATCTACCAAGACCGAGAACATCTATCACGATCTCGACAAAGCCAACATCTGTCCCTTCACGGCCCAGGAACTGGATAAAGTCGTTGAGATACTGGAAAAATACCCTGATATGAAAATCGAAGTCTGTGCCCACACCGACAGCCGCGCTACGAGCCTCTACTACCGCATTTTATCCAACAATAGGGCAAAAGAAGCCAGGAGCTATCTAATCTCTAAGGGCATTGACGGCGAGCGCATTGACGCTAAGGGCTGCGGTGAGAGCAAACTAGTTAACGACCGCGGCAATGGCTGCAATTGTTCCGAAGAGGAACACCAAAAAAAAAGCCGGACCGAAATCCGAATTAAGAATTTGCAGTAGTAACATTCATGTATTGTGAAAAGGCAGGGGATCGTTTTCTCTTGCCTTTTTTGTTTATTTGAGGGGCAAAGGCACAAAAGCACAAAGTTTCAGGGCATAAGGAAAGCCACCCACGCGTGTAGAGATGCGATTTAACGCGTCTAGCCTTATCCAGAGGAACAAAGGGCCGGGAAAGTACATTTTGCATAAAAGAGAAACTAGAAGTAAACCGAATCGTCACCAAGATGAAATTCAAAAGGTTTTTTGCTCAAACGTTTTATAGTAGTTTGATAGGATTAGGATTGATGGCGCTTACTCCCAGGACATCCCTCGCCCAGCGGGAAGTGCTCTACGAGCAGTACATCCAAAACCCAATGGCGATCAACCCGGCCTTTACCGGTATCAGGGAGGACTTCAACATGACCGTGCTGCTGCGACGACGCTGGTTCACGATTCAAAATTCACCCGTCACCCAGACCTTCGCCATGGATGGGGCAATAGCCAATGGCAAGATCGGCCTGGGTTTGCAGGCCTTGAACGATCGACTGTCGCCCTACTACACCACGGGCGTGTATGGTTCGGGTGCTTACCACTGGAATGCCTCCGTATCGTGGCGCGTGTCCCTTGGGTTGCAGGGCGGTATCAACGTACTGCCTCTATACGATTTTGCCTCTGGTATCTCTACCAACGGTGTGCTGGGTAGTTTCGGCGCGGGCGTGTATGTGCGCTACGCCGAGCAGTTTTACGTCGGAATATCCAAACCGGAGTTGCTTTCTCAAAACTTCGGCAGCGGCCGGCAGTCGCTTTTCGAATACCGCCAGCCGCTTTTCGTCACCGCCGGGGCGACGTTCGACTCGGGCGAGAAAATGCAGATCACGCCAAGCGTACTCATCGTGCAGGAAAAGGGGATTCCCTTGCGCGTAGATGTTGGAGCACGGGCCTGGTACGATGAGAAACTCGGCTTAGGGACCTTCTACCGAATGGGGTCAGTCAACTACGTGCAGCTTTCGGGCGAGGCACAATTGGGCAGGAACGCAAGACTGGGATATATCTTCAACTCGCGAGCAATTGAGAGCTCCATCGTAGGCATCAATAACAATCCGCTGACCATCCACGAAATCATGCTCAAATTCATCCCCAGTCCTACCAAATTTCACCTCAACTAATTGGGTGAATGTAGCACCGAAAATAAGCACTACCCTGAAAAAGGTTATTTTTCTACCTTCTTTGGATTACATCGCTTAACTTTGCAAGCCAATCGAAAAAGCACCAATTGCGATGGATAATTACTCTTATATAGCCAATTCCGAACCCTCTTATATCGAGGATCTTTACAAATCTTACCAGCAAGACCCCAACTCAGTGGAGGAGAGTTGGGCGAGATTTTTTGAAGGTTTCGATTTCTCCAATAAATATCCCCAAAACGGGAAAGCGGCTGCTAATGGTGCGGCTGCTTCCAATGGTATGGCGAAGGCGGCTCCGGTCAGCGATGACCGCATTCGTAAGGAGATGGAGGTGGTTCACCTCATCCGCGGCTACCGCTCGCGCGGCCACTTGGTGGCTACCACCAACCCAATCCGGGAGCGCAAAAATCGCGGTCCGCTGCTGGAATTGGCCGACTTTAAACTGGAAGAATCGGATCTAGACACCGTTTTCGAGGCCGGAACGGAAGTGTTCGGAAAACCCGCCACGCTACGTGAGATCGTGGACGCGCTCAAAAAAATATACACCAGTGATATTGGCTTCGAGTACCTCTACATTCGTGACCGCGAGCAGAAGAGCTGGCTGCGTGAGAAAATTGAGAAGGAGGCGTTGAACATGAATTTCTCCATCGAGGAGAAGAAGCACATTCTGTCTAAGCTTAACGAGGCCGTCGTTTTCGAGAATTTCCTGCACACTAAGTATATTGGTCAGAAGCGCTTTTCGCTGGAAGGCGGCGAAACGACCATTCCCGCCCTTGACGCTATGATCAACAAGGCTGGCGAGATGGGTGTGAAAGAGGTGATGATTGGCATGGCTCACCGGGGCCGCCTGAATGTGCTGGTCAATACCATGCGCAAGACCTATGAACAGGTATTTAACGAGTTTGAGGGCAATCTGCCCGACCAGGTGTGGGGCGACGGCGATGTGAAATACCATATGGGCTTTTCGTCTCAGATAAAGACGCCCAGCGGCCAGGAAATGTACCTAAAGCTGGCGCCAAACCCTTCGCATCTTGAAGCTGTAAACCCAGTGGTTGAAGGCTTCATCCGTGCCCGCGCCGACGGTATGTACGATAGCGACTACGACCGTGTATTGCCCGTGCTAATCCACGGTGACGCCGCCGTAGCAGGCCAAGGTATTGTGTATGAGGTGACGCAGATGTCGGGCCTGGAGGGCTACTACACGGGCGGGACGATTCACTTTGTCATCAACAACCAGGTAGGCTTCACGACTGACTTCGAGGACGCACGATCCAGTATTTACTGCACCGACGTGGCTAAAATCGTGGATGCCCCCGTGCTTCACGTCAACGGCGACGATCCCGAATCGGTGGTATATTGCATGCACTTGGCGGTAGAATACCGACAGAAATTCAATAAAGATATTTTTATCGACATGGTGTGCTACCGCCGCCACGGTCACAATGAGTCGGACGAGCCAAAATTCACGCAGCCCGTTCTTTACAAGTACATCGAGAACCATCAGAATCCCCGCGAGATTTACCAGAAAAAACTGGTGGAGCGCGGCGACGTGGATGCCGAACTGGCCGCCACGATGGACAAGGAGTTTAAGGCGCTCTTGCAAGAACGCCTGGAAATGGTAAAGCAAAAGGTGATGCCCTATGCTATGCCTAAGCTGGAATTGGAGTGGCAAAGCCTGCGCAAGTCCACACCGAAGGATTTTGAGCGTTCGCCGAATACGGGTGTCCCTCTAGAAACGCTGGAAAAAATTGGTGAAGCCATTACTACCATTCCCGAAGGTTTCCAGACGCTCAAGCAGATTGACAAACTGCTCAAAGACCGCAAACAGATGATCTTCGACGATAAGACCGTCAACTGGGCCACCGCCGAGTTATTGGCTTACGGCTCCATCGTAGCCGAGGACAAAATTGTGCGTATCAGCGGGCAGGATGTACAGCGGGGTACTTTCTCGCACCGTCATGCGGTACTCCACGACGCCGAAACCAACGAAGCGTACAACAACCTGGATCACATTCAGGAGGAGCAAGGGCAGTTTATGATTTACAACTCCCTGCTTTCCGAGTATGGGGTGTTGGGCTTCGAGTTTGGCTACGCAATGGCCAATCCCGGTGCTTTGGTAGTCTGGGAGGCGCAGTTTGGCGACTTCGTCAACGGGGCGCAGGTGATGATCGACCAGTTCATTTCGTCTAGCGAAACCAAGTGGGACCGTTGGACAGGCTTGGTGATGTTGCTGCCCCACGGCTACGAGGGACAAGGCCCCGAGCACTCCAATGCCCGCCCGGAGCGTTTTCTGCAACTGGCGGCGGACAACAACCTCATCATCGCTAACGTCACCACGCCTGCCAACCTGTTCCATATGATGCGCCGGCAGTTGGCCTGGTCTTTCCGCAAGCCACTGATCGTGATGTCGCCCAAGTCCATGTTGCGACACCCGCTTTGCATTTCGCCGCTGCAAGAATTGGTCAAGGGCCGTTTCCAGGAAACGATCGGCGACGACTACGCCGACCCTAAGAAGGTGAAGAAGATACTTCTGGTGACGGGGAAGCTTTATTATGAGCTATTTGAAAAACAACAAGCTGACAACCGCGACGATGTGGCCATCATTCGGATGGAGCAAATGCACCCTTTCCCGAAAACCCAATTGAACGCCCACATCGCAAAATATAAGAAGGCCAAAGTATATTGGGTGCAGGAAGAGCCTTTCAACATGGGTGGTTGGACGTTCATGCTCCGTATGTACCCCGAGCAGCCTCTGGAAGTGATCGCCCGACGTCCGAGTGCCTCACCCTCCACCGGTTTTGCCAAAATCCATAAACAGGAACAAGAGGAGATTATTCGCAGGGCATTTGAATAAAGAAAAGGTCAACGGTTAAAGGTTAACGGTTAAACGGCGTTCTACGCCAACCTATTGATAGTGAATTTTATGTCCGCGTACCGTTGACCGTTGACCGTTAACCGTTAACCTAATTTTAAACATGGCAGAATTACAGATAAAGGTACCGCCCGTGGGCGAGTCCATTTCCGAAGTTACTATTGGTACCTGGTTTAAGAACGAGGGAGATAGTGTTAAGATGGACGAGGTGATTTGCGGATTGGATTCCGACAAGGCTACTTTTGAACTTACCGCCGAAACCGACGGGGTGTTACACATCAAAGCGCAGGAAGGCGATACGCTGGCCATCGGAGACCTGATTGCGACGATTGACCCGAAGGGTACTTCTTCCAACGGATCAGCGTCCAATGGCTCGACCCCCAAAGAGGAGCCGAAGTCAGAACCCGAGATGGACACGCCTGTGGCCAAATCGGAAAAGGCGGAGGCCGACACCATTGCTCAGCCCAAAACTTCTGGCATATCTCCCAAGGTAGTCGAGATGACGGTTCCCACGGTAGGTGAGTCCATTACGGAGGTGACCATTGCCTCATGGAATAAAAAGGACGGCGATTCGGTGGAGTTAGATGAGATTATTTGCGAACTAGAATCAGATAAGGCCACTTTCGAGTTGCCTGCCGAGTCCGCAGGTACACTGCGGATCGTGGCTGCCGAGGGCGAAACGCTGGAAATTGGCGCGGTGATTTGCCGTATCGAAGCAGGTAGTGGCTCTTCAGCCAGCGTGGCTAATGCCGCCAGCCAGCCCGGCGAAGCCGAAGTGCCGACCGTTCATCAGTCGGAAGCTGAAGAATTCAGTGGTACTTCTGCTCATACTTCGCCTGTGGCGGCTAAAATATTGGCTGAGAAAGGCATTGATCCCAGCAACGTAAAAGGCTCGGGAGCAGGCGGACGGATTACTAAAGAAGACGCCCTGAACGCGCAGAAATCGGACGCTAAGGCGCCTGCGAGCAAAGCCACCGAGGTACCGCAAAACGCTAAAATTCCGGCTCCGGGGCCTGACAAAGTACCGCAACCCGCTGCCGACGAGCGTGGACAACGCCGCGAGAAAACCTCGTCGCTGCGCCGCACGATTGCTCGCCGCCTGGTAGCCGTGAAAAACGAGACGGCCATGCTTACTACCTTCAATGAGGTAGACATGAAGCCCATTATGGATTTAAGGGCGCAATACAAAGTACCCTTCAAGGAAAAACATGAAGTCGGTTTGGGCTTCATGTCTTTCTTCACCAAAGCCATTTGCGTAGCCTTGCAGGACTTCCCGGTTGTGAATGCCTACCTGGACGGCGACGATGTGGTTTACAACGACTACTGCGATATTTCTATCGCCGTGTCGTCGCCACGCGGTTTGGTGGTTCCCGTAATTCGCAACGCCGAGAAGCTATCATTCGCGGGCATCGAGAAAGAGATCGTTCGCTTGGCTACCCGCGCCCGTGACGGCAAACTGGGCATCGACGAAATGACTGGAGGAACGTTCACGATCACCAACGGTGGTATTTTCGGCTCAATGCTCTCGACTCCGATCATCAATGCCCCGCAGTCGGCCATTTTGGGGATGCACAACATCGTTGAACGACCCATAGCGCTGAATGGCGAAGTAGTGATTCGTCCGATTATGTACGTGGCGCTTTCTTACGACCACCGCCTCATCGATGGCAAGGACTCAGTAAGCTTCCTGGTTCGCGTGAAGCAGCTGCTCGAAGACCCGGCCCGAATGCTGCTCGAGATGTAGCGGAGACGAAGTTTCATTCAACGAACTGAGATTGATTGTTTTAAAAAAAACACCATATCTTTTGGAAAGAATAAAAGGGCTAATTGACTGAATTAGCGCACTTTCTTGAAAAATAAAGAACCCGACATCTTTGCCGGGTTCTTTTCGTTATTTTTGGCATTGTTTTTGTCCAACTTGGATTAATTAGAAAAATCGATCCACATGAAACGGAATCTACTCATCCTATGCCTTGTGCTGACAGCCCTGGTTGGTTGCAAGAAAAGCAGCACCACCGAAGAACCCGAACCCAAACCGCAGGAACAAGGCTGTAAAGTGAATTCGGAAACGGTCGATGGCAAACGCTACCGGACTTATCAGTATAGCGCCGACGATCGATTGTTCCGCATTGAGCAGTACGAAACTAGTTCAGCCAATCGGATGGAGAAACGGTTTTCGTTCGAATATGACGCGGAGGGCACAGTAAAGGTGCTGAGGGAAACCAATTTGATGGCGCCCTTTGGGAATTTTCAATACGATCTGCATTATTCCGGCGTAGGCCGTCTCGATACTATAAGGAAATATCAGGTAGTCAATTCTGGCCCTAAAATTCTGGAAACGTATTCCTTGGAATACGATGCAAAAGGTCTGCTTACGAGATATAAATGGAATGATAACTACCTTCGCTACGAGTACGATAATGATGGCAACCTGACTAAATGGTTTGTCAGTCTCCCTTTCATTGGGCCGGAAGCAATCGCCGCCGAGTACGGAAATTATGACGGTAAGCGCAACATATACGCCAACACCCATCCCGCCGAACTCGTGAATATCGTCACCGGGCAGGGAATCAGCAAAGCAAATCCCGGCAGTTTTAAGTACTATGAAGCCAGTCTGCGACCGCTCCAGAACGGGTTGGTGACTTACAAATATAACGAGCGGGAACTGCCTACTGAAGCCAGCGTATCGTTGTTCACACCTGGTGGAAGTGCCGCTACGACGCAGGTTTATAAATTCACATACAGCTGTAATTAAGTAAGTCCCTAGCCCCTTTTAATCAGCGCCACTGTCTTGCGGGGCATAAGAAAAGCCACCTTGTTTGAGTGCATCCAGCACATTTTGGATGGCCTTCGATTTAACGGCGGGAGATTCCTTTTCGGCTTCGGGGCTTTTGATCCAAAAACTCACTTTCATGCATAGCGCATTGGACTTGGTTTCCTCGACGCTCGCCACGGCTTCGTGCTGAGGATTACCGTCGTGCAGTACGCCCTCCGTGTTCCTCAAAGCCTGCTCGATCAAGGGTATTGCCTTCTTGTAATCTTCGCGGTTATCCAGATCTACGCTAAATTCTAACCGTAGAAAATCGTCTACCGAGTAGTTGTAGAGTGGGTTCTTTAAAATACCGCCATTGGGGATATAGACATCCTTTCCATCCATTGTCTTGATAATCGTTTCGCGCAAATTCATGTCGATGATGCGCCCTTTTACCCCTTGTGACTCGACCAAATCCCCAATTTTGTAGGGACGCTTGAAGGCCAAAAGGATGCCCGCCAGGAAATTCTCGCCGATGTCTTTGAGCGCAAAACCCAGAATGAAGGCGGACAGCCCCGCTCCGGCCAACAGCTTTGTGACCGCCCCATCGAGTCCCAAAGTACCCAATGCTACCGAAACCCCGATGATCAAGGCAATCCAGTAGCCTACATCGGCCAGGAAGCCCGTCAAAAGGTTGTCGTCGGAGTTGCGCAATAGCCGGGGCATCAGCCAACGCCTGATCTGGCGGGCGATGAAAATAAAAAGAAATAAGAGAAAAAGCGCAAGAGCTAGTTTGGGCAGTACTTCTACGAAGGAGTGATAGTAGCCGACCATTACTGTCCAAAGGTCGTCGGTGAATTGTTTCATGGAGGGGATTAATGTTGATCAAAAAACAGGACTCTGTGCCAAATAACCGAACCAGCTAATTCATAACTTCGGATTCTGCTTGTGGCGATCCTTATCACGCACCGTTTTTTTTGCCATATTTTTCTCAAACGCTTCGGTTAAGTCCACGCCCGTCTGGTTGGCCAGGCATAAAAGTACCCAAAGTACATCAGCCATTTCCTCGCCCAGATCCCGACCCAGGTCAGACTTCTTGAACGACTGGTCACCATAAGTACGGGCCATAATCCGGGCCAGTTCACCCACCTCCTCCGTCAGGATAGCCATGTTTGTCAATTCCGAAAAGTACCGTACGCCGTATTCCTTAATCCAGGAATCGACTTGGGCTTGGGCTTCTTGAAGAGTCATTTTTCAGAGAAAGGGTAAAGAAAGGACGCAAGGTCATTGTGGCCGCAAACTACGTCCGATTTTTGGAATCAATGATAATCGTCACTGGTCCATCGTTCGTGAGTTGTACTTTCATATCAGCACCGAACTCACCCGTTTGGATATGTTCACCAATTTCCTGATTCAGGAACTCGATCATTTTTTCGTAAAGTGGAATGGCGATTTCGGGGCGGGCGGCGTCGATGAACGAAGGGCGATTTCCTTTTTTGGTACTTGCGTGAAGAGTGAATTGACTGATGAGGAGAATATTTCCATCAACGCTTTTCAAATCGAGGTTCATTTTCCCTTCGCTGTCGCTGAAAATGCGCATTTGCACGATTTTGCGGCCTAGCCATTCTATATCTTCCGTCGTGTCGGATGTCGTGATGCCCAGAAGTACTAAAAAGCCGACAGCAATTCGGCCTTTTTCTTTTCCTTCAATTGTGACGGAAGCACCGCTTACGCGCTGAATTACAGCAATCATGGAGTGTTGCGATTATCTTTCACGACTAAAAAAAAATCATTGTCCAGTTCCAGATAACCGTAGTCATAGACAAAATAATAGACGCTGCCTTTTTGAGTGACGCGCTGGCTGGTCATCAGGTTAAAGTCGAAGCCCTTGGCGACAAGGGTACTTCGGGTAGTTTTCTGCTTATCCTCGGGGCAGACTTCTTCCAGAATCCGGCGGTTACGGCGGAGCTGATTGTTTGTGTTCCGCACCACATTGTATTGGTCCGAGTTCAGCTTGTTATTGTACGCATTGCGGCACATATCCGAGCAGAATTTCTTGTCCGCCCGGCCCGAGAAAGATTGGTCGCATTCGAGGCAGGTTTTCATAGTTGCATTTTGACTTTTACTTTATCGCATTCGCCACCACGCCTTCAAACGTCATCTTCACGGGCTTGATTGTGCCGTCTTCGTTGAATTCCAGGCGGTCGATGCAGGTCACGCGGTGGTCGCGACCTTCGTTGGGGATGGGACGGCGGTGATAGACCATGTACCAGTCGTCGGTACCGGGCGTGTGGATCACCGAGTTGTGGCCCGCTCCGGTAGCTACTGACTTGTCAGATTCAAGAATAGTGCCGATGCGGTTGAACGGACCAGTTGCTCTTTCCGCCGTGGCGTACACTACCTTATAGGTGTCGTTGGTCCAGCCGCCTTCCGACCACATCAGGTAGTAAGTGTCGTTTCGCAGGAACATAAACGGTCCTTCGACGTAGCCTTTGGGTGTAATTTCTTCGAATAAAGTACCGTCTTCCCATGGCTTAAAACCCGTAAAATCTTCGTTCAGGACGCCCAAATTGCAGTGGCCCCAACCGCCGTAAAAAATGTAGTGCGTGCCGTCGGTATCTTTGAACACGAACTGATCGATGGGCTGGGCGTCGTTATAAAAATCGTCGATTAGTGGCTTGCCCAGGTAGTCTTTGAACGGCCCGCCGGGTGCGTCGGCCACCGCCACGCCGATGCCGCCGGAGTGGTTGATGGTGTTGTTGGGGTCCCAACCCGGTCGGCTGGGACGCTGCACGTCGTTAGCCGCAAAAAACAGGTAGTACTTGCCATCTTTCTCGATAGCGGCGGGAGCCCACATCGCTTGTTTGGCCCATTTAATAGCTGTGGTGTCAAGAATATTATTATGCTTCTCCCAGGTGATGAGGTCCTTAGAGGAGAAGGCGTCAAAGTGCAACTGCTTCTCGAATTCGGCCGAATAGGTGGGGTAGATCCAGTACTCATCGCCAAAAACCGCGCCTTCGGGATCAGCGTACCACCCTTCGGCGATGGGATTGCCGGAGGTTTTCGGTTCGTTGCTTTCTTCAGTTTTTGTGCAGCCCGCCAAAAGAGAAGCAGAGAGTACTAAAAGTATGAAAATTCGATTCATAAAATGCTGACTGTGTTTGAGTTGTAGGTATTTTAAAAACCCCAAAGATACCCAAACCAAAATCATTTGCAAACGACTACAAATATTTTTATTCGATTATAAATAATTAAGAACCGAATAGGATTCTGCCGTGCAACCACCTTTGTCCCGTCGATTCGAGTGAATCGAAAAGTTTATTAATCGTGATCGGATCGAGCGGCAATGCCAGCGAAAGCCATTTCACACAAATCAAAATAACCATGAACAAAGTAAATTTGATCGGCAACGTAGGACGGGAAGTGACCATCCGGGAATTCGAAGGAGGTAAAATGGCTACGTTCAGCGTAGCGACCAACGAAACTTACACCAACCGCAATCAGGAAGAAGTGACTAACACCGCCTGGCACTATGTAGTTGCGTGGGGCAAACTAGCGCAGCAGTGCGAGCAGATGCTGAGCAAGGGTAAGTTTATTCAGGTGGAAGGCAAACTCAACTATCGCGAGTACCA
>NZ_JBGSXF010000098.1:0-6563 GCF_041751555.1 Persicitalea sp.
TTGACGAAATGCTCCCTAATTCGGTCTTCAGCATTATCGAGGTCGATGGGTATTGGAGCCACAGCTACTACCGGGTGCCCGGCGATGAGGAGACACGTGACGATGCTACAGCCCATCAGGCCGAGGCCCACCACGCTTACCGGGATTTCCTGGGTGTTCATTGATTTGGTGTTTTTTGGCGGGAAAGTCTTTCGTAGTGTAAAGGGTAGTTAGAGCGGTTTTTACTACCTCGCCATTCTAGAAAACATAGTTTCATGGAGTTCGCGCTTAGTTCCTCAAGTTTTCTGGTAACCATTAAAAAGCAAGAAAGATTGACTTCTTGACTTCTGGTCTTGTTTGTTTGAGGTAAATAACCTAACTTGATCATTTTAGATTGTCCAACCTCCCCTTAGATGATTTTTCGTATTATTGTGGAGAGCACCATTTCTACAAAGCCAACTTTGGATATGTCCAGACTTTCAATCTTTCTACTCCTTTTGTTTGTCAGCACTTCGGCAATCTTCGCGCAAAACGCTAAACCCAACATCATCTACATCTACGCCGATGACCTCGGTTACGCCGAACTCGGCTGTTACGGCCAGAAGAAAATAAAGACGCCGAACATCGACCGCATCGCGACGGAGGGCATTCTTTTCACAGATTACTACACCAGCACGCCCGTCTGTGCCCCGTCACGCTGTCAGTTGCTGACGGGCAAGCACTCCGGGCATTCCTACATTCGGGGAAATTTTGAACTGGGTGGCTTCCCCGATTCCACCGAACGCGGTCAAATGCCGCTGCCCCCTAATACCGTCACTATCGGTACAGAATTAAAAAAGGAAGGCTACGCCACTGGAGCCATTGGCAAGTGGGGCTTGGGCATGGGGTACAGCAGCGGCAGTCCCACCAAGCAGGGTTTTGATTATTTCTACGGTTATTACGACCAGAAACAGGCCCACAACTACTACCCCACGCACCTGTGGGAAAACGAAAAGTGGGACACGCTCAACAACCCCGTCATCGATGTTCACAAACGACTCGATCCCAATACAGCTACCCAGGCAGATTTCGATTACTACAAAGGCAACGACTATGCTATCGACAAAATGGGGGAGAAAGCCCTGAACTTCGTGCGCGATAACAAGAATCGTCCGTTTTTCCTCTACCTGCCTTTTACCGTGCCACATGTGTCGCTGCAAGCTCCCGATGAGGCCGTAGCCGAGTACCTCGGGCAATTCCCGGAAACGCCCTACTACGGCGGTCGAAGTTATGCATCTACGCCATATCCGCTCTCGACCTACGCGGCCATGATTACCCACATGGATCGAAAGATTGGTGATGTTATGGCGCTGTTGAAAGAACTGGGCATCGACGACAACACACTAGTTATTTTCACTTCCGATAACGGTACGACCTTTAATGGCGGCGTGGACGCAGAGTTTTTCAATAGTGTCGGCCCGTATCGCGGCTTGAAAATGGATGTATACGAAGGCGGCATTCGGATGCCGATGGTGGCCCGCTGGCCGGGACGAATCACGCCAGGGAGTGTCACTGACCATGTGGGCGCGCATTACGACGTGCTGGCTACGCTGCTGGAGGTCGTGAGGGCAAAGCCGGTGCCGAGCGATGGCATTTCGTTCTTGCCCACTTTATTGGGCCAAAACGAACAGCAGAAAAAGCACGAGTACCTTTACTGGGAATACGCCGAGAAGGGCGGTCAACTGGCGGTCCGGCTTGGGAAGTGGAAAGGTGTGAAGACAGACGTTATCAAAAATAAAGATGCGAAGTGGGAGCTTTACGATTTGGAGAAAGACGAGAGCGAAACGACCGACATGGCTGCCAAGTACCCCAAACTCGTCGCGCGTTTTGATCAGATTGTCAAGAAGGAACATCGGCCTTCGCACGTACCGAAGTGGGAGTTCGTGGAGTAACGGCAAAACCCAGTCTTTTTAAGTATATTGGCACAGGAATTTTAAAAATCAGGCAGTCAGACTATTTTATTCAAATCCTTTCATTATGAACGCACTAAGATTAACCACAAAGGCCAATGACGACCGTCTGATCATCGAACTGCCGGAACGACTACGGGGAAAAGAACTTACCGTGCTGATTTCTGAAAAGCCCGTAGTGAAAAAGCTGGCTCCTGAGGTCTACGAAGCCCGAATGAAAAAGTTAGAGGGCTTTCAGTTGGAAAAGGAACCCGCTTACGAATCACCCGCCGACGAGTGGTACCTGCAATGAGGGTTTTCCTCGATTCCTCATTGCCAATCGAGTACTTGAAGGGAAGTCGAAAGGACAAGGATCTACTAAAGCATTTGTTAAAGCTTGACATTGAGCTTGTCATCGACCACACGGTATTTAGCGAGTTCATGTTCAATTTCCTGACGATTCGGGGTAAAAAATCAGGTTTAGCTATTAAGGAAAGTAAACTGATAAGTGCACTGATAGGTGAGTATGCCCCGCAAAACCTTTTGAGCGAATTCAGATTACTTTCACCAGCAAGCGACTTACAGGATGAAGTAATACGCCTTATGAATCAGTATAACTTGCTGCCAAATGACGCCTTGATCCTCGCTCATTGCCTCGACGAGCCATTCGAGTTCGTGGCTTCGTACGATTCGGATTTCGTGATACCCTGCCAAAAAGAAGGTATCACGCTGATTGACAGTATCGAGAGCTTTCAGCGACTTTTTTTAATAGGGTAATGGAAAGTCGCACAAACCAGACTACACTTTGAATGAAGCCCAAGTTCATTGCCATCAGCGACCGCATTATTGAGAGAATCAAGTCGGGAGAACTACTGCCGGGCGATCAGGTTCCTTCGGAAAATGAATTGATCAAAACTTTCAAAGTCAGCAATACTACCGCTCGCAAAAGCCTGCTCGACATCGAGTCGAAGGGATGGGCCAAGCGGATCAAGGGTAAGGGCACCTACGTGCTGAACCGCACGCCCGACCACCATTTGATGCGGACGCTGGGATCGATTTACGCTACCCGGCGGGGCTTCAACGAGGGGTTGATCGCCGAGGGAATACAACCCAAAAATCTGGTACTGGAAAAAACCATTCTGCCCGATGGGATTTCTTCCGAAATAGGCGGAAAGCGCTTCATCATCGAAGGTCCCGTGTTGATGATCCACCTGTTGAGGTATGCCGATGATGAGATCGTCAAGGACGAATTGAGGTACATTTCCCTGACCCTTTGCCCGGACATTAACCGTCTGCCCACCGAGATTTCTTATTTCAAGATGTACGAGAAGAAGTACCGCCTCAAAATTGAAGAGGTGAATCAGACTTTCGGCGCGGAGATCCTGCGACCCGATGCGAGCGAAAACAATTTTGAATTGAAGAAAGCCACGGCCACATTCGTCATGGATAGTGCCGTGGTCTGCACTGAACACAAGGTGGTAGAGATCGAGCGATCATACTACCGGGGCGACAAGTACAAGTTTGCGATCGTTGCCAATCCTGAATACGACGACAGCGGTCAGGGAGAAGCCTAGTCATTTGCAAACCACTCGACAATTGTATCGGCAATGATTTCGTGGCCCTTGCGATTGGGATGATTGACGTGCGACATGTACTCTTCCAGGTTCCCAGCGCTCGCGAACGATTTGAATGTAGGGTAAGGGTCAGCCAGGCCAACCTGGTATTTTTTGGCCAGCATTCGTATTTGATTTGTGTGCTGTTCCAGCAGATTGTCGTCTAACCGCAGGTCCACGCGCTGATCGGGAGAAGGAGTCAACAAAATCACTTTCACCCCTTTATCCAGCGCTTGTTGAATCATGCTTTCCCAAGCCGACTGTGCTTTTTCCAAGCCCAAAGGGCGGTCGTTCAAGGCGTAATCAATCAAAAGCACATCGGGTCGGTGCGTCAGTACTTCTTTTTCAAAGCGCGCCGCACCCGATTGCGCGTTCTCTCCGCCGATGGCCGTCACAATTACATTGATCACAGCGTAAGGGTACTTCGCTTTGAGTTTTTCAAGTACCAGATACGGATATGATTCCAAAGTATGTACCTCATGGTTATGCCAAAATCCTGCCGGAACTGAGTGGCCGTGAAACACGACATTGATCGTGCGGTTTTTGGGCCACTCTATTTGTAATTCCTTTTTGACTTCAGCCAGATATTCCTGGCTGTTGGGTAGTACTTTATCCTGTGCCAATACGGAGCAAGGCAGAACAACCAAGGTCAATAAAATCCACTTTAAGTATTTCATCAAATACCTATTTTACGGGTTGAATAATTTGGATCGTAACAGGGCCCATCAGTCCCGACGGAACCAGGGGTGTTTCTGACCAAAGCAATTCCCGGGAGCCTCTTACTTTCAGGTTCGTACTTGTGTAGTTTTCGCCCTCATTGATGTCGCCAATTATCCGGTTGGCCCAGGTATTGATCACTTCTATTTCTAAAGAGTTTTCTCCTGATTTTATGACCTCCGTCACATCATAGCGGTAAGGCGGTGCCCAGGTAATACCCATCGACTGTCCGTTCAAGAGTACTTCCGCGACCTTGCCTACTTTTCCCAAATCAAGATACACTCGTACTCCGTCGTTAGTGGGCTTCTTGAAGTCAAATGTCTTGCTATAAATTCCTGTCCCTGAATAGTGCTGGATGTTCTTGTCGGGAGATTCTGTCCAGGAAACCAACTCCGGAAAAGTAACCGTTTCGGGTGCGCCCCAATTTTTGTCAAATCGCACGTCCCAACTACCTTCGATTCGCTGGGTCTGAATGTTGTTTTCAACTTCTTTGGTTCCAGTTTTACCAATCAATTTGTAATGACCACTTTCCAAAAACTGCAGTCCTTTATTGGTGTAACCAAGAAGCGGAGGATGGGTAGTTTCGGAAGCTAGTGCTTGGTAAACTGGCTTTCTATTCTCTGGTCGAAATACGACAAAGTAAGAGCCGTGCGGCCCAAAAGTCAGAGGTACTTCGATATGATCGGCCTTCTGATTAAAAATGGTTATGGGAATAATCTCTCCCGTCACGGCGTCCCAAAGCTCGGGTACTTTGAAGTTTTGTCGGAAAGAGCAAAGTCTCGACACCGCTTGATCGCTGGTATTGCGGACGAAGTAAAAATCCTGATCCTCTTCTTTGTGATGAATGAAATCCAGCAGAGGTTTGCTCTCTTTCATGTAGTCGAGCCGTTGAGAGCCTTTGTCGGGATAGTCGAAGTCGGGTTCGACGTTCATTTTTTGCAGGATTTGCAGGGCAGGCGTCGTGGAAATCCCACCGTTTTGACCATAATACTTACTGGCTCTGTTCCACAGTTGGTTCGCCAACTTCTGGCTTTCACCCCGGACATTGGTGGGCTTTGGCCCGGTGATCGTGGCCCCGGCTATCGCCAGTTCCACCAATTTCCTCATCAATAGCGGGTCGTCGCCTACGATTTCGTCCAGGACAAGTACCTTGAATTTCGCCCCGTAGGGCAGAACAAGCATTCCGTTTTTGACGCGGAGCTCCATTAGTTTCTCGGTGTTGATGATCTCGTAATCGTAGCCGCTTCCGACGGCAAAGCGGGCGTTTTTGGGCGTACCGAAATTAGGTACTTTGTTGCCGTAGTAGTACAGTACATCGGCCACAAAATCAGTGCTCTGCAACACGTGCGATACCCGCGACAGGTAGTCGTTGAACGGCTTTACTTTGGGCCACCAGGTGTTTTTAATATTGAAATGGGTACCTGCGGCGTACACGTTTCCCGGAAAATCGTCGCGCGTGGGATTATGGGTAAATCCGTGAATCACCGCCCGGCTCATTCCTTCGCAAAAGGCGCGGTCACCGACGGGACGCATATCCCCCGGCCCAACCTGCCAGTTATAAAAACTGGTGAAAGCCTCCAGTTCGGTAATCTTGCGTTCGTACAGATGCGAAGCCGATGCAACCTCCTTGACCAACATCAGCAGATCGACGCTGTCTTTGGTTTCATCGAGCCGCTCGTGATTGATCCAAAACTCACCCCGTGGTACGCTTAAAGCTCCCAGAGCTTTGATCGCTTCTACCGGAACGTTGTGCAGCGGCGGCCCCGGCCCGCCTGACTCGGAAATGAGATTCAGACCGTACCGATTGGCGATTTCGCGGCCCTTGCGGTAGTGGTTGTTTATCATCAACTCCGATACTGTGTAGTTGAAATCTTGCTTGAAACGGGCCGTAGTGGCAGGATCGAAGGCATTTTTATCAAAAATGTAGGGTAGATATTTATCAATATCGTAGTCGTGCAATGATTTGAACTTATCCGACAGCGTAGGCGTCCAAACTGCATTCTTGGCCTCGAAACTAGCGAGATAAAGGTTTTTGAGAGCCGTTTTTCGGAAATCACCCAGACGCGGTTTCAGGCGATTGATGAAATACATGAAATGCATCTCGGTAGCCGTAGAATCAAAGTGGTCGATAATCGGCCCGACGGAATTTGGACTGGGCAGCAGCAGCGGGTCGCCCGAATTGGAGCAGACAAAACGCTGAATTTCCCAGTTGCCCGGAGGTACTTTCCAGTTTAGCATATCGGTCTTTGGATCGAAGTACTGAGAGACATCCACAATTTGGGTCGCATCCAGGTACTTGGCGCCCGGCTTTATCGGGATGGCCAGC
>NZ_JBGSXF010000099.1:0-4358 GCF_041751555.1 Persicitalea sp.
GCCTTGATCGCGCCGGGTTTCTCGCGCAAAATCCTTTTGTCGTAGCCGCCTCTCCCGTTGTTTTTGTACCAGGCCAATTGTCCGGTTTCGTTGCCAAACTCACAAGCCACTACATCGTCAAGCCCATCCTGATTCAGATCTCCGAAGGTCATAGAAACGGGTCGTTTTAAATTGGAGATAGCGACGCTTCCCAGCGCGTAATTTCCCTTCGGCCCGTCTTTTACCAATCGTTGCATGACGCCATTGGACGCGTCCGTAGGAAAAACACCGCTCCCAACCGTCATCAGGTAGAATTCATTTTCTTTTTCGTAAAACTGGACTGGCGTCGAGCGCAACGGAATACTATAGTTTTCCCGCAGCTCGGGTGTCAGGAAGGTCAGAATATTGCGTCCGCCCTTGCCATCGCTGTACACGATGCCTCGGTTATTGGGCAGAATTTTGACCATCGTAGTCAGGGCGGGCCGATGAGAAAAAGCCGCTTCCCGGTACTTGAAATGCACCAGCCCCATCCGAATGGCTTTTTCGCGCCGGGGAGGAGGGATGGTGTCGGGCGCAAGGTCGAGGTAGTATTTTTGTATTTTTTGCCAATCCTCCTTTGCCAAAATCGGCCTTTCGGGATAAATGCCCGCCGCCCGCACCACGTCGCCACCTTTGGCTGCGTCGAACAAGCTATCGGGTCGAAACCCGCCACTATATATCCCCATCCGGTGGCCCATGGCTGGAAGTACCTCTCGCCAAATACTCTTGGGCAGTAGTTCGGGACTTACGAAAGCGTGGCATCGGCCGCAGTGCGCAATCGACAGCTCTCTGCCGGAAAGGCCCGAGGCAGCTACGTCTTTAAACTCAACTTTATCATTCTGTTTTTTCGCGGTGCAGGAAACAAAAAGGCACAGGAAAGCATAAAATGGGAATAGTAATTTCATAATAGACCTTGATGCTGATTTTTTGCAAGCACATTCAGGTGGTGAATTTTGGTCGAACAGATTTTACTTCTTCAACTTTCTCACAAAAAAATCAGCCGCCGCCTGATACACTTTGACCGCGTTGGACCATTTCATCCAGTGGTGGGTGTCGTCCACAATCATCATGGTTTCGTAAGGTACCCCGAGTTTTTCCAGACGATTGATGAGGTCGGTGCTTTGGTTGAAGCGCACGTTCCGGTCATCGTCGCCGTGAATAATCAGGACGGGCGATTTCCAGGTAGCGAGTTGCGAGACTGGCGAGGACAGCCAGGCCGTTTCGATGGCCGTTTCGTAATCGGGTGCTTTCTCGTACTTACCAGCGTATTGACCCGATATTCTATCGGAGCCATCCCAATCGTGGACGCCGTGAATATCGACGCCGGCCGCAAACAGTTCTGAGTCTTTCGCCAGGGCCATCGCGGTCAGGAAACCACCATACGAGCCTCCGTAAACGCCGATTTTTGCGGCATCCACGAAACTTTGTTTTTGCAGCCATTCCCCGGCCGCTTTGATGTCCCGGTACTCGGCCGCGCCACGGCTGCCGCTATTCGGGGCGTTCTGGAAATCGTAGCCGTAGCCAATGCCCAGGCGGTAATTGACCGACAGTACCACAAAGCCCAGGCTGGCCAAATACTGGTTGGCGGCGTAGGCGTTGGAATAATAGTCGGAATAATGCCAGCCCAGCAGCATCTGTCGGGAAGGGCCGCCGTGTACGTACACGATGGCGGGCTTTTTGGCCGGTCCACCAACGGGTTCGAACAAGTCGGCGTGAACCTCTACGCCGTCCGCCGCCCGGAACGTGATGGATTTGGGTGTCACCAATTTATTTTGGGGAAAATCGGTGGGCAGCATGCCCGCGCCCAGCAGCTTTATTTTACCATTATCGCTGCCGCTCAAATCCATAACGGCGGGCATCGGTGGCCGCTGGGCGGTGGCGCTGATTAATGCGACTTTGGCCCCGCCATCGGTCAATATCGGCGTCCATTCCAGCCCCTCGCCGGGCGTCAGCACCCGCATATCGGTTTTATCTACGCTGACGATAGCCGCGTGTCTTCTTTCCGAATCGAACCTGTCGGGACCCGTATTCGCGCTGAATGTCAGGCGTTTTCTGTCCGGACTTAGCGAAATGTGTTCGCACATGAAATTACCCGGCGTCAGCGAAAGCGGCGTTCCGCCTTTGGCGTCCAGCGAATACAAATGCGGCCAGCCATCGGCGTAGGATACAAAAACAATTTTATCGCCCGCCGCCCAGTGCAGGTTAAAACCGCCCTGCGTGTATGGCACGGAACCACGTAACGTGCGCGGGGCCGTCCAGATACGCGTAGCGGCACCCGAAGCCACCTCGGCTACGTAAATGCTCCACGGCCGGTGTTGGTCGGTGAGCAATGAATCCGGCGCACCACCCGCGCCGGGCATCCTGACGAAGACGATTTTCTTCCCATCCGGCGCCCAGCGGGGTGAGGCATCCCGGTTAAACGACGGCGCAATCCAGCGGATGGGCGTGGCGGCGTCGGTGTAGATACCGATCAAAGCGTGGTCGTCCCGGCGGGCGACAAATAGTAGCGAGGTACCATCGGGACTCCATTCCAGCGAGCCGACGGTCCCTCTGGTTTTAAACAGGTTTTTGGCCGAATCCAGGCTGTCCAGTGGTGCGGCCCACACTTGCCCGCCCTTGGTGAAGGCCACCCGCTTGCTGTCGGGCGAAATGACCGGATATTCACCGTCGGCAAAGTGCTTCTCGGCCCCTCCCGTGTACGGAATACTGACTATTTTCACCTCCGGGGCGAAAGGGTCCGCCGCCGGATTCACGGGCAGCCGATCGTCCCAGTTGCCGCCGTGATCCCCGCCGTGCACGAACACGACCCACTTTCCGTCCTGCGAGATGGACAAGCTCGTAATTTCCTGCCCGTCGTCGCGGGTGTATTTGGTGAGTTTTCTGGGCGCGTAGTCCGGCCCATCGGCGACGTACACATTGCGTTTTCCCTGTTCGTCCACAGCCCAGGCGAGTTTGGAACCCCGGCTGGCCGCGCATAATTCGGTGGGAAAAGGGTATTTCTTGAAGGCAGCAAGCGGGGTGTTTTGCGCCACTAGCTGAATTGGTACCAGCAGAAGCAGAAGAAGTCTTTTCATGGAGTAAGTGAAGGTAGTTTTTAAAAAAAATCTGGGAATAGCCGGGCAAGCCAGGTAGCTAAATAAAACCGCTACGCATTCAGCCTCTTCACGCCCAAATACAACGGATAGCTCACGACCAAAAACAGCAGTGCAAACTGCGAACTGGACAAATCCTGCACCACGGCCCCAATCAAGAACGCCACCGATAAAATCAGCATCACGATCGGCAGCACGGGGTAAGCGGGTACTTTCCAGGGACGGGGCAAATCCGGCTCCTTCCGCCGTAGGGCCAGCAGCGACGCAAAGCCCGACGTATAGCCAAGGACGAAGAAAAACGTGGCGATGTCCGAGAGTTTTTCACAAGCTTCTTTCCCAATCAAAATCAACGTGATGGCTAGTCCTGCCGTGACCAGCATGGCGAAGGATGGCGTGCCGCCCGCATTCACGCGGGTTCCGGCCCGCAGAAAAAGCCCGTCGCGGCTCATAGAGTAAAGTACCCTCGGGTTGAACATCAATTGCGCGTTGACGATGCCCAGAATGGAAATCATCAAAAACAGCGTCACGTACTTGCCCGAACGCTCCCCGAAAATGAGCCGCACGGCGTCGGCGGCGGCGAGTTTGGAACCCGCCAGTTCGTCCATCGGCAGAATGTACAGAATCGCCAGGTTGACCAGTAGGTAGATGACGATAATCAGACTCACGCCGCCAATCATGGAGCGCGGCAGGTTGCGGGTGGGGTCGCGGTCTTCCTCGGCAAAGTAGGCGGCGGTGTGCCAGCCGTCGTAGGTGTAGAAAATGGCCTGCAGCGAGAAAATCATCGGGCCGAGCCAACTACCCGTTTCGGCGATGCGGCTCGTGGTAGCGAGCGTCTGCTCCGCCGTTAGTTCCTGTCCGTAGATGTAGCAAAAAGCCACAAAGGCGAACAGGCCCACGGCTTTGACAAAACTCATGATATTCTGAAACTGACTCGCCAGCGCCAGCCCGATCCAGTGCAGCGCGGCCAAAGTCGCCAGCATTGCCACGGCCAGGTACGGCTCATAACCAAGGAGTTGTGGCAGCAGCAAAGCCAGGTACTCGCTCATGGTATAAACCCCGAAACCCAGTGCTGCGCAGGTACCGAACCAGCTATTCAGCCCTACAACAAAACCCGCGTAGTCGCCAAAGGCCCGCTGCGCGTACACGTACCAGGCCCCTGCGCGGGGTACCGAAGTACCCAGCTCGATGGTACATAAAGTACCCAGCAAAGCATACAAACTCACCGCTGCCCACAAGCCCATGATGAGC